>NZ_JADEXI010000097.1:0-11518 GCF_015207185.1 Microcystis sp. LEGE 08355
CCCCTCTCCCTATCTTCCCATTTCCCGAATTCTCAGGGGTAAGCCCCAATAGTTCACCCGTTCTGCTAACCAACCAGTGGATTCTAGCCGATCGATCGCTTGGTTGACGCGTTCTCGGAGACTTTGGTACTGTAAACCTTTAGGGAGAACGACTCCTAGAGCGATCGCCCCTAACTCGATCGGTAATTGACGATAATTGGGGAATTGCTGCACCCAACCAGTTAAAAGGCTATTATCAGCCGCAAAAGCGTCTATTTCCCCGGTTTCCAGTAAATTTAAAGCTTCTTGATAGGAAGCAACCCCGCGCAGGATAGCGTTAGGCAAATTGGAACGCACAAGGGCGATTGTCGTCGAGCCGTTGAGTACGGCGATTCTAGAGTTAGCTAAGTCTTCTAAACGCTGCAATTGGGGGTTTTTCGTCACAAAACCGCTGCTATCGAGGTAATAAAAGGGGCTAAAATCCACTAAGCGCTGACGTGCAGGAGTAATCGCCACACGAGCGATCGCCAAATCCACCCGATCATCAATAACCACCTGTAAACGTTCTTGATTACTCACGGGTTTGAGAATAATAGCACTGTCAGAACCGAGAATTTCTGACGCTAGACGTTTAGCGATGTCGATTTCCAATCCTTGCAGATTGCCCTGAGAATCAAGGAAAGCGAGGGGAGGGAGATTATTTTTGACAGCGACAATTAATTTTCCCCTGCGTATAATTGTCTCGAGATCGGCGCTAAAACTTGGGGCTACACCCAAGAGCAAAAAACCAAGAATAAATAACAAATTTTTCATACTGTTTTACCTAAACTAACTCGATTCCTACCTTGATTTTTAGCGGCAAACATGGCATGATCAGCCCGCTCGATCACCGCTTCTAGATTATTATCTTCAGGGCTAAATGTTGCCACACCAATACTAGCAGTAACTCGCACTTTTTGTCGATCAATTTCAATATTTAACTTGTTAATTACTTGACAAATGCGCTGGGCTGTGGTAGCAGCATCTTCAAGATTAGTTTCTGGGAGAATAGCGACAAATTCCTCGCCCCCAAAGCGCCCAAAACTATCCACTTGACGCAGACAGTTTTTAATTGCCCCAGCGACAGTAATTAAAGTTTTGTCCCCTAGGAGATGACCAAAGGTATCGTTAATATGTTTAAAATGGTCGATATCAATGAATAGAACCGAAAAATAACGATGATAACGACGACATCGTCGCAATTCTTTCTCGCCCAAGGCGAGAATCTCTCGACGATTATTTACCCCAGTTAGGCTATCAGTTCTGACTAGCTTTTCTAGTTGAGAATTGATATTTTTCAGTTCTTCTTGCGTTTTTTTCAGTTCTAAATGAATTTTAACTTTGGCTAACAGTTCCCAACTATTAAAGGGTTTATTTATATAGTCCACAGCCCCAGAATTAAAAGCATTGATAATATCTTCTTTTTCCTTACTATCTGTTACAAAAATAATCGGTATATGAGCGTATAAAATGTCAGATTTTAGTCTTCGACAAAGCTCTATTCTCGTCATATCTGGCATCATTAAGTCAAGAATAATTAGGTCAGGATTAGCAGTTTTTACTCGTTCTATTGCCTGTTTAACACTACTAGCATAAGTGGTGGTATAACCAGCAGAATCAAGAATATTCACAGCCAATTGGAGATTTTTACCGACATCATCAACCACTAAAACTAGACAGTCTTCAGGACGAAATTTAATCATCATCGGTAAGTATAAGTAATCAAGTTAAGGACAAAATAGAGATACAATTATTAGTGATACAGCATTTCTTATACAGATGAAGTATGATGGGATTGGGCATCGCCCCCAAAGGTTAAGTAGGGAGGCACAATTATTTGTAGGATGGGTTAGCGGTAGCGTAACCCATGCGGGGGTTGGGTTTCATGCTTCAACCCAACCTACGTTCATCTTATATTTAATTCCACCCACCTACTTAAGCTTATCCCTAGTTTCTAGAAGTCCGCTTTTTTCGACTAAAATAAAAAAAGCCAGCCAGAATAGCCACAATTTTAAAAATTTCTCCTCTTAGACTTGACGTGAAAGAGTCCCTCAACCCTACTTCTTTGGATTTCAAAACCATTTTTCCCTTTAAACTCGACGACTTCCAGCAATCGGCGATCGCTGCTCTCGCTGCCGGTAAATCAGTGGTTGTCTGCGCTCCCACGGGTTCCGGCAAAACTTTAATCGGAGAATACGCTATCTATCGCGCCCTCGAAAGGGGCAAACGGGTTTTCTACACCACTCCCCTGAAAGCTCTTTCTAACCAAAAATTCCGGGATTTTCAAGAAAAATTCGGTCGCACCCCCACCGATGGCGATGAGGACTCCCCGCTGCTCTTTGCGGAAGTGGGATTGATTACCGGCGATGTGGTGATCAATCCTTCAGCATTAATTGTAGTCATGACTACAGAAATTTTTCGCAATATGCTCTACAGGACTCCGATCGGTGAGGTAGGCACTTCCCTAGAAAACGTGGAAACCCTAGTTCTCGATGAATGTCACTATATCAGCGATCGAGGTCGCGGCACCGTTTGGGAAGAATCAATTATCTACTGTCCCCCTAGTATCCAATTAGTCGCCCTCTCCGCCACCATCGGCAACCCGGGGGAACTCACCGACTGGATTAACTGGGTGCGGCAACTGCGCCAACCCAGCGACAATAAACAGACCTCCAGCTGCGAGCTAATTAACTCCGATTTTCGCCCCGTCCCCCTGCGCTTTTATTTCGCCAATAAAGAGGGATTATTCCCGCTGCTCGACCCAAAACAGAGCAAAGTTAACCCGAAACTACGCTCAAAAGTCGGCCACGGCAAACCCCGACGCTTAAAACGAGAAGATTGTCCCACCATCGCCTCGATTGTCACCACGCTGCGGGACAAGGATATGCTCCCAGCCATTTACGTTATTTTCAGCCGTAAAGGTTGCGATCAGGCGATTCGAGAGCTAAAAAACCTCAATCTCGTTAATCCAGAAGAAGCTAGAGCCATTTACTACCGTTTACTCATTTTCTTCCTGGAAGATAATCCCAATCTGCAAGAACTCGCCCTTTCCTTCTTTGCCGTCGAAAATCCGCCTCTACACCAGAAATTACTGGCTTTTTTCGCTAATAACCCCCAGTCTGAAGATCAACTCCTCAGCCTCTTAACCGCCGATTCCGAGACGAAAAATCAACTGTTTGAATTCCTGGCTAGTGCTTCCCAATTGGTGCGCGCCGACCAAGTGGAACCCCTCACCCGGGGCTGTGGTGTTCACCATGCCGGGATTTTACCCCTCTGGAAAGAATTAGTCGAACAACTCTTTGAAGCTGGTTTAATTAAGGTGGTTTTTGCCACCGCTACCCTCTCAGCCGGGATTAATATGCCCGCTCGCACCACTGTCATCTCGGCCCTCTCCAAACGCACCGATGATGGCCATAGTATGCTGACTCCCTCGGAATTTGTCCAGATTGCCGGCCGGGCCGGTCGCCGGGGAATGGACGCAGTGGGCCATGTGGTGACAGTACAAACGCCCTTTGAAGGGGCAAAAGAAGCGGCTTTTCTGGCCACCGCTCAACCGGAACCCCTGCAAAGCTGTTTTGCGCCCAGTTACGGCATGGTCTTAAATCTCCTGCAAAAACACAGTCTAGAGGAGACCAAAGACCTCTTAGAGCGCAGTTTCGCCGAATATCTCGCTCGTTTGAAGTTAAGCCCCGAACGACAACAGATTACCGCCTTAACCACCGAATTAGCTAAGTTGGATATGGAGTTAGCCGGTATCGAACGAGAGCAGGTCTTCAGTTACGAAAAACTACGGGAAAAACTGCGGGAAGAAGAAAGACTGTATAAAATCCTCGCTAGTCAGGCAGAGGCCCAGAAAAGACAGGAAATACATCTAAAATTGCCGAATATTCCCGTCGGAACTATCCTTCATCTCAAGGGCAAACATATTAAGGTTCCCGCCCCCGTCCCCGCTATCTTTGTCAATACCCTGCACGGAGCCGGTCAAGTGCGAACCCTTGTGTGTTTAGGCAGTGATAATCGTTGGTATTTAGCCGCCTATGCCGATATTAGCGAGATTGATCGAGGTTTTCTCACTCCTGCGGCATTAGGCGAACTGATACCCCCTTCCCTAGAAGCTGTTTCCCTAGGGGGGTGGCGCAAGGGTGAGGAAAATACTCAGGCGATCGCCGATTTAATCCCCCAACAAGTGCAGGGCATCCCACCAGTGGCGGAACTGGCAACACAAGCACAAAAAATTGAAATTGTCAATAGTCAAATTGCCGCTCATCCCCTGCAAAAACGCAAAAATCCGGGGCGATTGATGAAATTATACTACGATCGAGAGCTTGCTCGCGATAAGTTACACAAGACCCAGATTAAATACCAAAAACAACAATCCCGTAAATCCTACTACTGGGAAGAATTTCTGAATCTAATCGAGATTTTGCGAGAATTCCAGGCATTAGAGGGTTATTTGCCCACCCCCCTCGGAGAAGCGGCGGCCACTATTCGCGGGGAAAATGAACTCTGGTTAGGATTAGCGATGATGTCGGGAGATTTCGACCGATTGACTCCTAGCCAACTAGCCGCCGCCATCAGCGCTATGATTACCGAACCCCCTCGCCCCGATACTTGGTGCAATTACCCGCCTGTGCCAGAAGTTATCGATATTTTGCGACAAGGAGAGGGAAATTCCCCGGGTTTGCGAGAAGTTCGCCGTTTACTCTATCAAGCTCAATCTCGCTACGATATCACTATTCCTGTCTGGTTAGAAACCCAACTGATGGGGATTGCCTCCCGTTGGGCCCAGGGGACATCCTGGCCAGAATTGTGCGAAAATACTAGCCTCGATGAGGGAGATCTAGTGCGATTATTACGGCGCACCGTCGATGTTCTCTGGCAAATTCCCCAAATTCCCCGGGTTTCTCAAGTCCTTAAAGATAATGCCCGTCTTGCCGTCACAGCCATGAAGCGCTTTCCTTTGTAATATTGATCGCTCTTTTAAACAATGGGAGATGGTAAGGAAAGTAACTGTTGGTGAATCTGCTCGATGAGGGCGAGGATTTGCTGATAATTGTGGTGCAATCCCTGTTGATAGAGGTGATTGGCTCCTTGATTTAAATCCGCTAAAGCTGATTGATAATAACCCAATTGATGCCGCAGTAATCCCCTTCTAATATAAGCATCGGCATAAAAAGGATCGATGGCAATCGCCCGATTTAAATCGGCGATCGAGCGGTCGTATTCACCTAATTGGTCAGCGGTACAAGCTAGATTATAGTAGGCTGAGGCGTTGTTTTTATTTAACCGGAGAGCTTGATTAAAATCCGCTTTAGCTGAGGTAAAATTGTGGAGGGCTAAATGAGATAAACCTCGATCATTATAAATAGTGGCTAAAGTATCGGGTTGCTGGTTAGTAATTTGACGCAAGGATTGATTAAAATCGGCTAGGGCAAGGGGATAATTTTTCATGGCCGCCTGAACTAAACCCCGATTATAGTAGGCTTGATAATAGGTGGGTTTTAACCGGATAGTCTGGTTATAATCGGTCAGCGCCTGTGGATAATCTCCCAAACGATAAAAAGCTAAACCCCGATGGAAATAGGCTAGATAATTATCAGATTGCTGTTGCAAAGAGCGCGTGCAGTCTTGCCAAGCGTGCAGATAATCCTGTAAATAAATCTCAGTTAAACAGCGATTACTGTAGGCTAGGGCCAAGTTATTTTCCTGTTCCAGCGACTGATTGAAATCCTGCAAAGCTTGCTGATAATTACCCGCCTCTAGTTGTTCAATTCCCGATCGCATCCAGTAGGATAAATGTACTGATTGAACCGCTTTTCCCGGCCGAGGCAATCCCCCCAGCACAAGCGAGCAGAGCAGTGCAACCATAACCAATCCACCGAGGCGAGGAAGAAAATTTTTCAAAACCGTTGACATAGGAGTATCTTTGTGCATATACTCCCAATTCTGAGGAAACTTTCTCGATCGATCAACAGACAGCCTGTCAAATACAGGAGTCAGTTATCAGTTATCAGTTATCAGTTATCAGATGTGAGTTTTCAGTTCACTGATTACTGTTTACTGTTCACTGTTCACTGAAAATACACCCTACACCCCCCAGTCTAGGACTGGTCTCTGTCTGTAGAGGTCGGGGCTGCGATAAGCTAATAAAGGAAAGATTGTCACCGAGCAATTATGATGGCGTTACTCGCTAACGCAGTTGACACCCGATAACCGATAAATGATACAGGAGTTATCTATGGAAACTATTTTTATCCCCCACCTCCTCAAATCTCCTGATCGACAAAGAGTGATCATCATCGATAATTTTATCCCCGATCTAGAAACCTTGACACCGGTGCGGGGAACCTTGCTGGTTAGACATGGGGGGAATTTTTTGGAAGTATCGGTGAAAGCAGAAACCATCGTCACCTTAACCTGCGATCGCTGTTTACAACAATATAATCATCGTCTGCAATTAAACACTTCCGAATTAATCTGGCTAGACAAAAATAAAGACTACGATAGCTCCTATCCTCTAGAGCGAGAAATAGCCTACGAAGACCTCTCGGAAACCCTCGATCCTAACGGGGATTTTGACCCACAAATGTGGTTATACGAGCAGTTATGTCTAACTTTACCCCCCCGTCAACTCTGCGGAGCCAATTGTCAACCACCCGATTTTCTGCTTCCGGAAAAGACTGCCATCGATGGTCGTTGGGCCTCCCTAGAATCCTTGAAAAGTCAGTTATCTCAATCGCAAAATTGAGCTTTGATGCTGATTTTTTTTCGGGTTTCGATCCCAGAGAAAAGCGATCAAAACCCGATTTTTTACCGGCCCCAAATCTTTTTCAGGACAGTTTCGGGGGTAATATCGGCGACTTTTCCCGTATTAGCTTCAATATATCGATGCAGCTCTCCCCCACTCGGTAAAACTCTCTTAGACAACGAAGGAACCAACAGAGAGAGGGTATAGGTTCCCACGGCCACGGCTAACTGTAAAGGGACACTTTCGGTAGCTAACAATAAATTAGCACCGGCGATCATAGCCGCCATTTTACCGATATCGGCCGTTCTGGACACTTTTAAGTTATTATCCATGGCTTTGAGGGCTAAAACCCAAGCTTCATCCAGTTCTCCCTGGATCGCGACAATTGGCAAATCCGGTTGTTGATGGCGAATGCCTTGGATAATTTCTAGCCAACTCTCTAGGGGATAAAGCGTTTCCAGTCCTTGGCTGATGCTGATATCGCTACCGCCGGCGTAGAGGAGAATATAGCCGCTATCCTTGATATTGAGGCGTTGCTGCTCCATTTGGGCCCAATCGATATCATCCCGATTCAATGTTATTTTTAAAGGTGGACAGGGTGCGGCAATCTTTAACCCTTTGACCAGTGCGTGATAATTATCCGCTAGATAGCCTTCCGTTGGCTGGGGTACTTGTTGCGATAAGAACCAGCTGCCATTATTTTCATAGCCTATACGGTTAGGAACACCATTTAACCAGAGTAAAAGGTTGATAGCAGAACGATTGGTGAGACTAATGGCGATTTCGTACTCCCGGTCTCGAATTACTCCCAAAATATTTAAATAATCCGCTAATCCGTACTGATCTCGATAGTCAAATAAAAGCACTTCCCTAACCTGGGGACAGAGACGATGAGCAGCCTTTGCTCTCGGTTCGACCAAAACATCAATGCTGCTTTGGGGGTAAGTTTGCTGGAGGGTTTCTAGAGTGGGAAAAAACAGCAGTTGATCGCTAATTCCTCCCGGTACAAGGGTTAATATTCGCATTTTATCTGGATATACCTGAATCGATCAGCTTAATTTTAGCAGTGTCCCTCGTTATTCACTAAATCCGGGCAGCGATGTTTTTTCCCACCAGAATGCGATCGCAGATTCTCTGATTCCCCCTTCTTCTTAACTAGGGTTTGCGGCAAAAAGTTTTTCGTGGGGGCAGGGTGTGGGGTGTAGGGTGTAGGGTGTAGGGTTTTACCGATTTTGAGGTAGTCAGTTACCTAATTTTCAGAGAAAAAGTCCAGGAATTTTCCCCCCGATCCCTCCAATGGTAGGCACTTTTTGAGGGAAAAAAAGTCTAAAAGCCTTATCCAACAAAGTTTTTAGATTTATTCAGCAAGTCTTAACTATTACCCGAAGGATTAGAACCGTACATAGCATTTAAAACCAAAGCGGGGTCAACGTATTGATTGCCGTACATCAGTCCCCAGTGCAGGTGTGGTCCGGTGGTGCGTCCGCTCATTCCCACTCTAGCCATACGGGCCCCTGCCGGTATATCCTGACCGAGAGTAAGGACGATTCCCCCTGACCTATCAATCAAAAAAGTACCGCGGCTATCGGATTGAACCGAACCCATGAGATGACAATAAATATGTGTCCATTGACCGGATTGCATCTTAATCATGGTGCCACAGCCTGTATGATCGGATAATTCGACGATTCTGCCGGTCCACCAATTGCGAATATAACTGCCCAAGGGTGCGGCCAGATCTAACCCGGCATGAAATTGTTGACTGCCATCCATGGGAGAGGAACGATAACCGAAACCAGAGGTATAGGTTTGAAAGTTTTCCACGGGGAACGAGGCCCCGGCCCAAGCATTTTGAGCTATGAGGGTGGGATTAGCTTTAACGGGGTGTAAACGGTCAAATCCTAGAGAAATTAGCGTGACAAGACAGCTAATCGCTAAAAAACGCAGTAATTTAACAGGCAGATATTTGAGCATGAGACTTACTCCAGACACCACAATTAAATATACCGCTAATCTTACCAGCGGCTTTTAACCGATATTTTAGTTAAGTTTTGAGTTATTATTGACCTTTGGTTAGCCGTTGACAACATTTCCCCTCAGGCTGCCAATTCCCCGACTCTCCCACTTACTTTTTACTTTTTACTGACTTGTAAGTAGGGAGGCACAATTATTTGTAGGATGGGTTAGCGGTAGCGTAACATGAGCGGGCGTTGGGTTTCATGCTTCAACCGTTCGGCAAAAGCTCACGGCCGAAGCCCAACCTACGTTCATCTTATATTTAATTCCACCCACCCACTTACCATGTTAGACCTAAAGCAAATTAGAGAAAATCCAGAGGAAGTACAGAAACGCTTAGATAGTCGGGGAGGTAGTTATGATATTGCCCCTATTCTCCAGTTAAATCAACAACAGAAGGCTTTAGAGTTAGAACGCAGCAGTTTACAGGCCCGGAGTAACGAAATCGGTAAACTGGTGGGACAAAAAGTTAAAAGTGGCAGCGATGCCAACAGTCCCGAAATTTTGGTGCTGAAAACAGAAGGAAACGAGATTAAAAGTAAACTAGCTCAATTAGAACCGCAGGAAAAAGATATTAAAGCGGCCATTGACCAAAAAATCTTAGATTTACCCAATTTACCCAGTGAAACCACTCCTATCGGTAAGGATGAACGGGAAAATGTGGAAGTCAGACGCTGGGGAGAGCAATATAAACCCACCAACCCGAATATTTTGCCTCACTGGGGAATTGGGGAAAAATTGGGCATTTTAGACTTTGAACGGGCAGTAAAGATCGCCCAGAGTCGTTTTGTTAATCTTATCGCTGTCGGGGCTGCCCTAGAAAGAGCTTTAATTAATTTTATGCTTGATCGCCATATTGTCGCCGGTTATACAGAAGTTTTACCGCCAATTTTAATTAATAGTGACTCCCTGCGCGGGACGGGACAACTGCCGAAATTTGCGGAAGAAAGCTTTAAATGTCGAGATGATGAGCTTTGGTTAGCACCAACGGCAGAAGTACCTGTAACTAACCTTTATCGCGATGAAATCCTCTCATCGGAGCAATTACCGATCAAACACTGTGCCTATACTCCCTGTTTTCGTCGAGAAGCGGGCAGCTATGGCAAGGATACGAGGGGCTTGATCCGTTTGCATCAATTTAATAAGGTGGAAATGGTCAAAATCGTCCATCCTGACGATTCTGCTCAGGAACACGAAAGTTTAGTCGCTAATGCGGAGGCAATCCTGCAAGCTTTACAGTTGCCCTATCGGGTGATTGAATTGTGTAGCGGTGACTTGGGTTTTTCGGCGGCCAAATGTTATGACTTAGAAGTGTGGCTACCTTCGGCTAATACCTATCGGGAAATTTCCAGTTGTTCTAATTTTAGAGACTTTCAGGCACGACGGGCAAATATTCGCTTTAAAGAAAAAGGACAAAAAGGCACTAATTTTGTCCACACTCTCAACGGTTCGGGATTGGCGATCGGTCGTACTATGGCCGCTGTTCTAGAAAATTATCAACAGGCAGACGGGACGGTAAAAGTGCCAGAAGTGCTGCAACCCTATCTAAAACGGGAAGTTATTTGTTAAATTTTCTAAAAATGCTTGACAAAATGTCTTTATAGTGCATTGAAAGAATTGAGCTTAACCCCACTCTAGAATTGCCTGTTTTAAGGCTCCTTCGGGCAAATTGGCGGGATCAAAAGAATCACCCGCTTCTATTCTGGCTAAAGCTTCAAAAAAAGCCCTCACACCACTGGCCGGTCCCGATGGGTGGTCCATAATTCCAGTTCCCGCATTGAGGATAACATTACGTCCATAGTCCCCAAGGACCTGGGGAACAATACTGGGACGAATGCCGGCCGAGGGAACCGGAAAAACGTTTCTATCGCGCAAAATATCGCGAATTTTGCCCTCCTCCTGCGGATCGAAGGGTAAACTACCGTAGGCGGCGGGATATAGCACCGCATCGGCTCCTGCGTGGGCCATCATCGTTCCCAAAACCACAGAATAGGCTAATCCCGTATCGCTACCGGCACACATCGCTCCGGCAAAGGCAGGATGGGCGAAAATAGGCACATCGATCGCCGGATCACTGGCTAAAGCTTCTAAAACGGAAAAACCGTAGGTAAGAACGTTTAATAACAGGGCATTAGCCCCATGTTTCACCAATAAACGGGCTTTTCTGTGCAATTCGTCCGCTTTTCCGGTGACATTGACCGCATAGAGAACATTTCTGCCGGTTTGCTGCCGCACTTCCTCCAAAACCCGGCGACAACAATCTAGGCGCTCGTGGGTGGGAGCCACGGGAAGATCCGCCATGATTTCATCATCTTTAATCACGTCTAAGCCAGCAAAAGCCACTTCTCGCAGGATATCGGCGTGATCTTGCGCCGATAGTCCTAAAGCGGGTTTAAAAATTGCCATTACTAGAGGTCGATCATAAACCCCCAAACGTTGCCTAATTCCGGTGATTCCCACCTTGGCTTTCGTGCCGTAGCTTTCGGGGAGATACACCCCCACCACTTTTCCGGCTCCAGCCATGGAATATTTGCCGAAAATCATGGTTAAAAGACTGGCGATGTCATTTTCAACGTTTATCTGGGGAAAACGCACCCTAGCCACCTTATAACCGTCGGCTTCCTCCCTGATCCCCACCACTTCCCCTAGGTGTTGTTGCAGCTGCTCTTGACGATGACTGTGGCGATCGCTCCAAGTGCCGGCGGTTTGACCGATAGCGATCGTTTTCTGTCTCTT
>NZ_JADEXI010000098.1:0-11377 GCF_015207185.1 Microcystis sp. LEGE 08355
TCAAGTTTTTATTCAGGACGAATGTACTGATTAACTAATTTTTTGGGGAAAATTAGTTGACCCATCATTATAACATATAATTAATTTGCAAGAGTTCTAATGCAATTTTTAAGAGGGGTTAAAAGCCCCTTCTTCGCTTGGGTAGATAGTGCGATCGCCAATCACGTAGGATACATCCCATGCACCTTTTGCTTTTTCAAAACACTTAAATCCAAATTGCGATGCCTTACATTGCCCTAACATCTCCCGCATCATTCATTGCCCATACTGTCAGGAATTGTTATCGTACCCAAATCAGAGCGATAAAAACCTTCATCAATCAACCAATATATACCGAAAAATAGGGCGATCTTGGAATTTTAAATAAAACCCCTACCGCATAGGATACTAACGAATATAATCACAGAGTAAAGCATAATCTCGTTCATCTCGAATTAATGGCATATCCAGCCCGTTGAAATTAGCTGATAAAATTAAAAAGGAAACCAACCAAACAGCAAACCATGCTAAAAACCATCGAAGGCATTTATCAGGATGGACAAATCCGCTTCACCGAACCACCGCAAGATATTGGCGATCGCATTAGAAACACCTTCATCCAGTGCGATCGCCGTCTTCTGGTTAATTAAACTTTAAAATTGCGATCATTTTGGTTTTTGAAAGAGCGATCGCCGTGTTACCCTAGTGGACAGAAAGTAATCTACAAGCTATCAGTTAAAGCCATGAGTGAAGCAGTTGTGACACTTCTTAGACAGTTCAAAAAACTTTCAGTCAGAGAAATATCTAAGTTCCTTGCTTTAATTCAACGATAATAAGTCTCCCTTACTGACTACAACCATTTCTAGGCCACAATATACATTTACTAACTATTTTGAAAATGATGTTTTAACAAAACGCCCTTACCTCAAAAAAGAATGGTGTATTTACGTTATCGAAAACCCTATTCGCTGTGAACCTCAAGAAGATAATCGTTTTCGCTTTTGGGCGCAGATAAAAGAATTTGGCGATCGATACCTGAGAGTCATTACTCTAGAAGATAAGCTGACTATCCACAACGCCTTTCCAGACCGGAGCTTTAGACCATGAAGATTAACTACTACCCAGAAACAGACTCCCTTTATATCCACCTTGCAGACAAATCCAGTGTTGATAGCCAAGAAATTTCAGAAGGAGTCGTTGCCGATTATGATGAATTAGGGAACCTAGTCGGTTTAGACATTGATAATGCCAGCAAAAAAGTGCAACTCGGTGAATTTATTATCAATCAACTCCCCCTCGTCCCCCTGAAGACATCTGCATAAGTTTAAGTAAATTAGGGAGAAATGAAGCGGCGATCGGCGTGTTACTCTAAATGATTTTTAGTGACCACAACTTTTAACCCATTCCCTTAACTCATCCTCATCAATTTCTTCCTCTGCTTCAACCCCAGTTATCCATTCCTGCGGATCACCTAAATTTTCCAATCTCTTAATGGCTAAAGCTTCTGCTGATGATATTGCAGGGTCATCTTCCAGAATAATAATAACCTCTACTTTTCTTCCAGGGAAAAGCTGATCTGAATGAATTTCTAGACGACCATCTGACTGAACAAAAATTGTTTGACGAATCGCTTGAGTCATTAGTAACCTCTTGGCTTTTGCTGATGTTAATGTAAGCTAAAAATTTACCTTCAGTCATCAAATTCAATTTTTTTTAGACTGAGTATGCTATCTAATACCATTTTTCTTTATTCGTGGCAGACATTCTACTCCTTTCTCCCAAAAAGGGAGAAGGGTTGGGGGTGAGGGAATTAACCATCTCTGCCATTACTTTAGAAAAATGGTATAACAAGTCTTTTTACTCTTGAATACGACATATTTTTATAATATTACGTTACGCCATGCCGACCAATCTTGCCGTTGCTTGAACTGTCAAAACAGTGCGATCGCTATCTTCTTGTTAATTAAACTTTAAAACCGCGATCGCCTAAAATTGAGGTTTAATATAATCGTCCCAAACTTTAAGTAGATGGACAGCATCTTCATTTGAAATCCTTCCCAATTTAGCAAGCAGTAAGTTTTTTTCTAAACAATCAAGACGGGATAAACGTACAGTAGAGGGAACCCTCAAACCACTATTGGCCCAATCTTTTAATAACATATCTGTTTGTGTTCGGGGCATTGCTGAGGTTACAGCCGTTACAATAACGTCATCTCCATCAACCCAAAGAATCAACACAGGTCTTTTTTTTGATGATGTACCATCAGTAAATAGAATTTTGGCAACCCAGAACTCACCTCCTTTAATAATCGTCATATAAACCTTCGTCTTCTGGGGCATAACTATTCAGAAAAGAAGAATGAAGGCGATTGCTAACTAAGGTTTGGGGCTGAATAGTAATCACCCACTTCCCTTTACCAATTCCTTGCACAATAGAACTGGGAAGATTGAGTTGCTCCCCTTCTTCAATTTCTACTTCAAAAGCTAATTTTAATAACTGATTTTTCATAAAGCAAAAGCACCTATAATATTGAAGATATTAGCACAGCGCGTAGCAGCATCAGAGATCGCCATCATCAAAAGTGAAAATGACTCGGCTTTGCAATCAAGCATAAGCTAACTGTTCCTGATCAGAAGCCCCAATCAGTCCTTCCTCTGAAGAGATTGTAACATCAATCCCTCACATTCTTAAACCTTTGGCGATCGCATTAGAAACCCTTTCATCCAGTGCGATCACTATCTTCTTGTTAATTAAACTTTAAAACAGTGCGATCGCCTACGCCAACCCATCCTACAATTGCTTGAACTATCAAAACAGATTAGAAAGGCGGTAACTGAAAATGACCAGCGACAATTCCAGGAACGGTAATATCCTCATCTAATTCTTCCCACCGTAGAGCATAGCCATTTACTTCAACCTTAACTGCAGCCAATTGCTCATTCGTTGCTTGTTTCAAAATACGGAAGCGATCGCCAGGAAAACCAATAATACGTCCATCACTGAGTTCAACGTATATCATGCGTTCTTCTGCCCAGGCTCGAATCGCGGCAGGCTCAACAGTCATTGTAGGATTAATGTTTGTGGAAATCACGATAAGCACTCCTTAAAAGGTCTTGATTTTTATAAACTAGCCTCTCTACTTCCCGTAGCTCATGGGAAGGAATACCACGATTGGAAGCTAAAATGATTATCGGTTCAAGCCAAAATTTACATTCACCATCAGGAGAACGTACATGAATATGTGGCGGTTCGGAACCTTCATCGGAATAGAAGTGAAACCGAAAATGTCCAATTCTAATGACCGTTGGCATTCAGTGAAATTCGTAATCATTGAGAGTTGCTGGTTCTTTATTCTAGTCGGAAATTGTGGCGATCATTGTCGCACCCCAATCAGACCGATAAGGACTTTCATAGTGATCGCCAATCGCGTAGGGTGCAATTAACGCACCTTTTTATTTTTATTGGCCTATTATATGCGTTCTTTATCGAAAGCCTCAATTAATAATATCTATTCAGGAGACATTGTAACATCAATCCCTCGCATCCTTAAACCTTTGGCGATCGCATTAGAAACCCTTTCATCCAGTGCGATCACTTTAGTCTTGGCAACTGCGATCGCTGGTGGGCATTGTTAAGTTTTCTTGAACGGGCGATTTTCGTGATCAAGAGTAGAACCATCAATATTTATGATTCGGTTGGCTCTTGGTATGATACGAATGTCTGTGGATAAATGGGTGTTATATAGGACTTACGCATTGACAGGATTTTCGTAATATGCATTTGAACTTCAGACTATTCTTGCCAAATTATTGAGGTCAAGGAAGTTGGACTCTAAATTATTAACAATAAAAGAGCGGATGACCTCAGTAAATAACTCCCTTTGTCAAGAATACCAATTGACAATTTGCGCTTTAAATCGGAGTAATTCTAATTGTACGAATCCCCGAATGGCACAAAATATGTGAGTTCTTATGGCCTGACTCTCTCTCACTTGAAAGCGCTCAATATTACACACTTGCTTTAACGCTCGATGGTACTGCTCAATTCCCCAATGTTGGTCGTGAATCTTTTTAAATTCTGACCAATCGATTGAGGATAGTTCCTGAAGGTTCGGAACGAACATAGTATAGTAACGAAATTCGTTTTTGAAGACCGTTCTAAATACCTTGACTTGCCCCACTTGTTTCAGGTAAACAATTAATCCATCGGTGGGAATATCTAAGCTTTGAACTTGAACATATTTTCCTCCTCGTTCAACCGAGACTGACCGATTCGCCTCCAGAGCAAATAGACCCCCAAATTCCTTGTCTTTAAGAACATTCAGGTTTTCTTTAGAAGCGTACCAACTGTCTCCAGTAACTATCGATGGCTTCAGTCCCCAAGCTTTTACTTCTGCCAACATCTCTAAAAAATATTCATGTTTTGTCTTTCCTTCCTGTTTATTAACAATTCGGTAATTGACGGGAACTTACACCCCCTTAAGGTCAGTATAATATAAGGTAACAACGTTAATTCCTTTGACTGTTTTTTTATGTTTGCCTGACCAAAAATAATCGATTAACTCAGCTTTCTTCGGGTCACTATAAAGCTTGTCAACTACCATGTCATCGACACTGAGTGTCCCCCCTTCAAGCTCGATTTGAGAAGCTACTTCATCAAACAAATCCTTGGAGGTATAGTTCTCCCGCCACAAGAAACGATTGACGCTGTCATGGGACAAGTCCTCCAAAATCCGAAGCTCACCGAACACAGCTTATATATTTAGGCTCACAGAGCAAAAATAAGGTGTAAATTTGGAGATTGCACTTGGCGGTCTTTGGCTTGGTAATCGTTCTCATGCGCTGTCTTGTCAGAAGAGACTCTCTTCGATGAGGAAATCAAATCTGAGAGGGTTTTGTCAAGAGGTCAGGCGATAAATTGTATCCTTAGCTACCAAAATTAGAGGATGCAAATTTGAGCCTTTTTGTCAATGCGTAAGTACTAAATTCCTTCTTTCAAAACTATACCTATCAATCGTTTCCCCTTTTGGCTCTTCTGGTTTCTGTGTGGAAATGAGGTCTATACTGATAGTTTATTTAACAAAATAGTCCTAAAAGTCTTTCCCAGTAAACATTTCACGATTTCATAAGCAAAAATTATCACACAAAGTCGAGAAGAGCCCCCTTTTTTTAAGTTTCTTCTCTTTTTGTTAAGAAAGATCTGACTAATGGATAGCTTAATAAGGGGGGTGTCTGACAACTTTTAACACCTACCTACTTAAAATTAGCAGTCAAACCGAAAGGATTAGCTGCCTCTAATTGTGCCGATAAACCTAACAAAGTGATTTCATCAGCAGGTTTACCCACTAACTGAATTGCCACGGGTAAACCCTGACTATCAACCCCTGTGGGTAAAGCAATCGCGGGTAAACCACTCGCATTAGCAATCGGAGAAGGAGCAATCCAACGAATTATATTATTAATCGCTTCTTCTGGTGGTAAATTTTCCCACTCACCAATTCCGGGGGGTTGATGTAGAAAAATTGGCAAAAGTAAGACATCAAAATTATCAAACATCGCCACAATTTGCCGCGAAATAACGTGCATCTGCCGCACCGCTTGCAGGTATTCCCCCGCGCTGCCAGAATTGTCCAATAACCATTGGTTAAGAGGACTTAATAACTCCCTGGCAATTCCCGTCGCTGCCGTCCCCGCTTGCCAAATACGGCGAAAAGGAGCGATTAAAGCCTGTAAATCGGGAGAATACTCCGTTAAGTGATGCCCCATACCCTCTAAATTTTTAGCAGTCTCGATCACAGCATTTTTATAGACGGCAGCCGCTTCGCCGAAGGGGGATATGGAAGTAGAAAAAGCGATTCTTAGGGGTTTTACGGCTCTCTGAGTGGCTTCTAGGAAAGAAAAGGGCGGATCGGGTAGCCAGTAGGGATCGCCCGTCGTATAGCCCGAAATCACGGTAAGCAGCGCCGCGCCATCTGCCACCGTCTTAGAAAGAGTGCCGTTAGTGGCGATACCGCTTTGAAATTCCCCCACCGGGGCATAGGAAACCCGCCCACGACTGGGTTTTATCCCCACCAAACCGCAACAACCCGCCGGAGTACGAATGGAACCACCACCGTCGGAACCCTGGGCAATCGGGCAGAAACCCGCCGCTACCGCCGCCGCCGCACCGCCACTGGAACCTCCTGCGGTATAATTGCGGTTGAAGGGGTTACGAGTCGGCAAAAAACCCGGATTTTCGGTGTAGGGAAAGGAACCTAGCTGGGAAGTGGCAGTTTTGCCCAGAAGGATAAAACCCGCCATTTTCATTCTGGTGACGATTCCTTCGTCGTATTGGGCGATATTTCCCTGTAAGGCGGCGACTCCGTAACTAACCGGCATTCCAGCGACGGCATTTAAGTCTTTAATGGCGGTGGGAACTCCAAAAAAAGGCGGTAATTCGGCAGTATCGGTGATTTGACTTAATTGTTCCGTTTGGGCGCCCGCGGTTGCTAGGGCGCTTTCCCCGGCGACATGGACAAAACCACCAATTTGACTGTCAAATTTTTCAATTCTGTCGAGGTATAAATGGGTTAATTCTAGGGGGGAGATTTGTTTAGTGCGAATCAGTTGGGCTAATTCTAGGGCAGATTTTTGCAATAATTCATCACTCATGAGCGATCGAGGTAAAATAGGTAAGTGAAAATAATTATATTCGTTAGTGGGAAGATGGTTTTAAAAGAAAAAAGAAAAAGTAAAAAAAGACCATTACTGTAAAAATTTCCCTATCCCCTATCCCCCCTTGTCTTGGAAAATTATGACCTCACAGTTAATTGAAATTCTCTCGGCTGACGAAATTCGTCGCACTATTACCCGTTTAGCTTCAGAAGTTATCGAAAAAAGTGGCGATTTAAATAATTTGATTTTGATCGGTATCTACACGCGAGGAGTGCCTTTAGCTAATTTAATTGCTAGTCAAATTGAGAGCTTAGAAGGGGTAAAAGTTCCCGTGGGAGCGATCGATATTACCTTCTATCGCGACGATCTTGATCGCATTAAAACTCGCACTCCTGCTAAAACCAAAATGCCCCTAGATGTCACGGGAAAAACCGTGATTTTAGTCGATGATGTTATCTATAAAGGTCGCACAATCCGCGCCGCTTTTAATGCTATTATTGAGTATGGCAGACCGCAAAAAATCCGCTTATTAGTCCTCGTTGATCGTGGTCATCGGGAATTACCAATTCACCCGGATTTTACGGGCAAAAAACTACCCACCGCAGCCGAGGAACAGGTAAAGGTTTATCTACAAGAGATTGACGGCAAAGATGGGGTGGAATTAATCAAATAAAGAGGAGTTAAGACTATTAGCGAGGAAGGAGTTTGGTAACTAATCCCCAGAGGAAAATAAACAGGATTGCCCCGATAATAGCCACAAAAATACCCGGTATGCTCAAGCTAGAACTCCCTAGAGCAAAACTGCCAGTTTGAAGCAAATTTAACAGGGTTCCCCCCACAAAAGCCCCGATAATTCCTAGCAAAGTCGTGGCAAAAATACCACCCCCCTGTCGCCCAGGATAAATAGCTTTTGCGATCGCACCAGCAATAAAGCCCAAAATTATCCAAGAAATGACATTAATCATGATTTTAATCCCGTTCAGTTAATTTTGTCTTTGATGTTTTCGATTGCGTCCTGGGCAGCGTTTTTCATGTCCTCCAACAAATTTTCTGCCTTATCTTTGACATCAGCTGCCACGTTCATTGCCGCTGCTTGTACCTGCTTTAATTCTCCTTCTGCTTTCATTTTCTCGTCGCCAGTTAATTCTCCAGCAGCCGATTGTACTTTCCCCTCGACATTTTTGGCAGCCGCTTTCATTTTGTCTTCGATGCTCATAAATTTTTCCTCGGTCAAGAAATTGTTCTTGTTATTTTTATAACACAAATGCGGTAATTACTGCCCTTTAAAAACTTAAATAAATCTTAAGTTTTTGGAAATAATTATTATTGGTTTCGCCATTGAGAGCGATCTATATCTGGCAAGGCTTGCGCTTATTGTTAATTTTTTTGTCGTTTAAAAAACTTAACAAATTTAACCATCGAATCACCAGAGCCGGCTGAAGCTTTCAGCCTCTATATATTTGCTAAATAAAAAAAATCATCTATTTTTAGGGCAAGGTAAAAGCAGCAATTACGGGATAATGATCGGAAGGAATAAGATTCAACCAACGAGAACGATCGACTTTTGCCCAATCTAACTGTAAACGGTTATCATAATAAATTGTATCGATGGCTAAATAAGGGGTATCGGTGTAATTATTAAAGCTCATTTGTTCGGCTAATTCCAAATCGGCTAAAGCATCCTTTAATCTAATTTCTGACTGGAGAGGTTGAGTTAAAATCTGACGGGGTAATCGTTGAGAATTAACATTAAAATCGCCCGTTAAAAATAGGTAATCTTTTGTTAAATCTAGTTGACAAAAATGCTCCTGTATGCACTTAGCACCTAAGTCCTTAGCCTTGTCGCTATAGTAATCGAGATGGGTATTATAAAACTGCAAAGTTTGCCCCTCAAGAGTGCGAAATTTAGCCCCCGTTACCATGCGGGGATAAGGATTACCCCAAGCTTCAGTGATACTGCCAACAATATCGGGAGTTTCTGATAGCCAAAATTCGTATATTTCTAAACATTTTAACCGACTTGGTTGATATAAAATCGCACAATGTTCATCTAATCCTGTCCCTCTGCGATCGCTGCCTAAACTTTGGTATTTTGGCAATAAACGGTGTAGATCCAATAGTTGATTAGCGCGAGCTTCCTGAGTACCAATTATATCGGGAGAATAGTGAGCAATTAAAGCCGCTACTGCCTCCCTTCTTACTCGCCAATTACGCTCATCGGTATCGGGTTTATCGTAGCGAATATTAAAGGACATTGCTGTTAGTTTCATAGGAAAATGGAGAATGGGAGAGATGGAAGGGAGAAGGAAGTGGGGAGTTTTGTCAGTGAACAGTAAACAGTAAACAGTAATCAGTGAACTGAAAACTCACATCTGATAACTGAAAACTCACATCTGATAACTGAAAACTCACATCTGATAACTGATAAGTAGGTGGGTGGAATTAAATATAAGATGAACGTAGGTTGGGCTTCGGCCGTGAGCTTTTGCCGAACGGTTGAAGCATGAAACCCAACGCCCGATTGTGTTACGCTACCGCTAACCCATCCTACAAATAATTGTGCCTCCCTACTTAACTGATAACTGATAACTGATTCAAGGCTGACTCCTAATAATTAATTATCAGGATTTTTTGGCGATTGTCCAAAAGGGAAAAGTCTGACTGGGATTGATGATAACTCCCGTGATGCCATTGCGAGCAAAAGCGTATTCCTTGGTGTGCCAAAGGGGAATATAGGGAACTTCATCGGCGAGAATTTCTTGAATTTTGCCAAAAATCAGCTTTCTTTTAGCTGGGTTACTTTCCCGACGGGATTGGGCGATTAATTGATTCATTTCTTGACTGTAAAAAAATGAGCCTTGACTTTGCGATCCTCCCTCTTCGCATCCAGTTTCTGGGGACCCTTTAGCACAATCTAAAAAGGGATAAATATAGTTATCTGCATCCAAAAAATCGGGATACCAATTAGATAGAGCAGTGGTATAAAGTCCCTGGCTAATATTACGGAAAAAGGCTGCTCCTAGGATACTATTAGGTTCAAATTGAATCATATTATCTAAATCCCGTTTTGCTAGAGCTTTCATCACCGCCGCCACGCTGCTGGAAGTGATCGATCCCGAGGAGTGCCAAACTTCTACAATTGCCGGTTTTTCTGGACTATAACCAGCAGTTTTTAGTAATTGTTTTGCTTGCTCTATATTATGGTTGCCATAGCGCTCTTTAAACACCGGTTGTGACTCGGAAAAAGTAGTAGGAATGAGACTAAAAAGAGGTATCCCTTGACCTTGTAAAATGCGATCATTAAGTAAATCTCGATCGACTAGAGAAGCAATTGCTTGTCGCACTAAAATATTATCGGTGGGTTCACTTTTGAGATTGACGCTCATAAAGTTAATTGCTGCCCCAGAAGATTCGAGCGCTTGCCATTTTCCCTGAGCTGCTTCTGTGCGT
This sequence comes from Microcystis sp. LEGE 08355, assembly GCF_015207185.1. Taxonomy (NCBI): domain Bacteria; kingdom Bacillati; phylum Cyanobacteriota; class Cyanophyceae; order Chroococcales; family Microcystaceae; genus Microcystis; species Microcystis sp. LEGE 08355. The sequence goes on from NZ_JADEXI010000098.1 coordinate 10,084, forward strand.
AATTTTCTCACTTGAGGAGGCAGTAAAGATTGATAGGCAATATCCACCGCTCCCGTCTGAAAACCGTTGAATAAATTGGCAGGATTCGAGAGATAAATTTGCACATTAACTCCCTTATTTTTGGCCGGTTCTCCCCAATAGCGATCAAAGGCTTCTAAACTAAAAGAATCGCTAGTAACTGCTTTTAATCGATAATGTCCTGTGCCGATAAATTCTTCGGGTTTAAATTTGCCCTCGCCAATTTGATAAAATTTTGGTGAAACTGCACAGGCTCCGGGATAAGCTAAAAGAGCGGGAAAGGCGGCAAAAGGTCTGGTTAATTTAATAGTAATTTCGTCTTCTTTGCTGGCGGTAATTTTATCAATTGTATCCCGGAGAAGAAAGGAAGGTTCCCCACCATTTTTGATAAATCTTTCTAGGGAAAACTTCATCGCCTCTGCGTTAAAAACCGTGCCATCATGAAAGATAACTCCTCGACGTACTGGGATAGTATAAGTCAAACCATCGGGGCTAATTTGGGGTAATTCCGTGGCTAGGAGAGGCTTTAAATTAGTGGTTCCTTCGGCGTAGGTGTAGAGAGTTTCACCGAGATTATAAATAATAAAAAGTCCCGCTAACTCATAACTATCGGCCGGATCGATAGAGCGTGGTTTTAGGGTTGTCCCAATCATCAAGCGATCGCTATCTCCTTGGGGTAAATTGGAATTAGTGGACTGACAGCCCACAGTCAGAAGAAGACAGAGGCAAAATAAACTTAAATAGCGATAAAGTTGGCGTAAAGGTCTCATCGATAGCGATTAACGGCAGCTAGGTATCAATCAATCCTATCATTTTTGAGCATAATCTTTTCTTCTAGGTTCGCTGAAGGAAGTAGGTTAATTGCTTAATTGGTTGGGTAAAATTCTTCAATAGCTGGACTGATTACCCAGACAATTAAACTAAATTTTCCGGTCGAGGATGGCAAAAACTTGCTCAATTTGGCCAAGAGGAAGACCCTGGGCAGAAAAGGTGTTAAATGGTTCAGAATAGCTGGAGCTATGGAGGCAGATAGCAACCGATTAGAAACTCATCTTCTTTTATCTATCAGCCATTTAAGTAAGTAGTTATAATTAAATTGAAGATAGATTTTGCCTCTGATCCCCCCTGCCCCCTTGATAAGGGGGGTGCCGATCCCCCCTTAGTCCCCCCTTGATAAGGGGGGTGTCTGATAATTTTTAACGACTACCTACTTAGGTTACTCCTGTCCCTTCCAAACAAGCTCGATCGAAAATTGCCCCCGTGGTTAGGGCCGGGG
>NZ_JADEXI010000099.1:0-11334 GCF_015207185.1 Microcystis sp. LEGE 08355
ATTGTATCGTTGTTGGGGCGGGATTAGCGGGATTAATCGCCGCGCGTAATCTCCAGAGGCAAGGTCATCAAGTTCTGGTGATCGAAGCGCGAAATCGTTACGGTGGTAGAATGTCTGGTCAATATCTCCCCTCCGGACAGTGGATCGATCGAGGTGGTCAGTGGGTGGGCCCAACCCAAGAGCGTTTTTTAGCCCTCCTTGATGAGTATAAAATACGTCGTTTTCCCTCTCCCAATCAGGGAAAAACCGTTCTAGTGTTCAACAACAAACGCTATGAATTCAACGGTTTTTTTCAAGGTTTCCACGAGGGAGAAGTACCCGATATCGGCGCGGCAGAATGGCAAGATGCGATGTCAGCATGGGCGCGTTTTCAAGAACTAGCCAAAACCCTACCTTCAGGTTATCCCCAAAGCAACGATCACACCAAAAAACTAGACAGTAAAACTTTTGCCCAGTGGATTGAAGAAAACACCAGCACAGATTTTGGTCAATGGTATTTTGCTTATATGGTGCGTGCAGTGGGTTTTCTCGGGCCGGCCGAACCCAACCAAGTCTCACTGCTGCACGTTCTTTGGGGACAAAATTGCGCCCCTCAGGCCGAACATCCAGAAGCCGAACTGATCCATGGCGGAGCGGGACAAATTCCCGACAAGATCGCGGCGGAATTAGGAGAGCGAATTCGACTGGGGGAACCAGTTGTTCGCCTTAATTATGACTCGGCCAGTGTCACCATAGAAACCACTCAGAACACTTTTACTGCCAAATTTGCCATCATTGCCATGCCGCCCCATCTTGCCAGCCGCATTATTTATCATCCCCCGCTGCCACCCCAGCGACAACAACTAACCCAACGAGTACCGATGGGATGCTGCGCTAAAGTCCTGATTTCCTATGAGCAACCCTTCTGGCGAAAACAGGGACTAGCGGGACTTGCCCAAGGGAATTGTCAATGGTTGGAACTCTGTGCTGATAGTTCCGATCCCGAAACCGGCGTCGGGGTAATGGCCACCTTTGTGGTTGGCGATCGCTATAACCGTTGGCGCTCCATGAGTAGTCCGGCGCGCCGTGCCGCCGTCCTCTCGGATTTAGCTATTTATTTCGGTCAAGAGGCTCTTTTCCCGATCAGTTACGATGAGGTGGATTGGCCCGGGGATACCTGGACTGGTGGCGCATATTCCGCCTTTATGCCCCCCGGAGTCTGGACAAGTTTCGGCGAGGCTCTTTTTACTCCCGTCGGACCGATTCACTGGGCTGGCACAGAAATGTCCGATCGCTGGCCAGGATTTTTTGAGGGGGCGATCCGCACCGGTGAGGCAGCGGCCGATCAAATCGCCTTCCTTTTGCGGGAAAAATGAGCATCTACAGGGCTACGCCACCTTTTAGGTCAAAAAAGTCATCATAGTCAATTTTCGGGGCTAATAGGGCAAAAAAATCCTAAATCATCACTATTTCGCCCTGGTAATGTTCGACGAAATATTGGACACGATGACGATATTCTTTAATTGTCCGATCGACCCATTCCCGCTGCTCACTGTTAGCATAGATATGTACTAAAGGTTCTCCGGCATCGGGTAAAATCAATACCCAGTCATCATTAAGGGGATTAATCACCTTGACTCCATCGACCAACTCTAGATTATCGGTAGCGTGAGTTTCCACCAGATAGCGCATCAAAGATCCCTTGACTTTCCAAGGACAACGCACCGCCGTATTCTTATTGTAAATGCGCGGTAACTCGGCCCGCACCTGAGCTAGAGAACGTTCCTGAATGGTTAACATCTCCAAAAGTTTCGCCACGCTGAACATGGCATCGAAACCGGGATGTAATTGCGGAAAAATAAAGCCAGTTTGCCCACATCCTCCTAAAACCACATTAGGATTGGTTTGACATCCTTCCATTAAAGCGCTAGGACTGGCTTTTGTCCGCACCACCCGGCCATCGTGACGACGCGCGATCTGTTCCACGGCACTAGAAGCATGAACCGGCACTACCACTGTACCGCGCGGATGGGCGGTCAGAATTGCATTCACCATTAGAGCAGTTAATTGTTCCCCGCGAATCGATAAACCACTCTCATCGACGAGGACTAATTGTTCCCCGTTGGCCGAAACTTGTACGCCTAAGTTCGCTTTCAGGGCCTCCACCACATGGCCCAATTGATGGATCAGTAACTCTCTTTCCTGCATGGAAAGGGCATTCTGACGTAAACTGGCATTGAGAACCACGGCATCACAGCCAAATTTGGCCAGTAATTCTGGTAAAATTGCCCCTGAGACTCCGTAGGCGTAATCAATGACGATTTTGGAGCTACTATTGCGAATGGCCTCCACATTTAGCTGAGTTTCAAAGGTTTTGCGGTAATTATCGAGAATATCAGCCGGATAGGACATACTGCCGATTTCCTGCATTCCCACCCGTCGCAGATCTTCTTTGAAATAGGCCCCTTCGATTTTCTTTTCCCTCGCTTTGGAAACATTAATTCCTTTTTCGTCTAAAAACTCGATTAAGAGAAAATCCGGGCGATCGGGATGAATACGAACGTGAATGCCACCGACTACGTTTAATTTAGCCACTAAAGTCCGCGAAATCGGTAAAGCATTCGCTTGTAGGTTTTGGATATTAACTCCCACGGACATTAAACCAGCAATCAGCGATCGACTGACCATGCGCGAGACACTACGTTGATCCCGGGAGACGATTACCGTTGACCCCGGTTTCAGGATGGAACCGTAGGATGCCCCCAGTTTAACGGCGAATTCGGGCGTGATATCGATGTTAGCGAGGCCCGATACTCCTCGTTGACCAAAGAGGTTTTTATGGGCAGTATTTCCCCAAATCAGGTTAATATTGAGGATGGCTCCCGATTCGATCTGTTTACTCGGCCAGACTCTTACTCCAGAGTTGATCTGCGCTTCTTCCCCGACGATCGATAATTGTCCGATCACCGCACCTTCGTGTACCTGGGCCCGTCGATCGATTCTGGTTCCCCTAGCGATCGTACAAGCGGCTAAATTGACCTCATCCCCGATCACCACACCATTCCAGAGGATGGGACGTTTCAGATCGGAACCAGCACCGATGGTGACATTATCGCCGATAACCGAACCCCTCTCGATCAGAACATTTGCACCAATACGGCAATGATTGCCGATCATGGCTGGTGCCTCGATCTGGGCGCTAGGATCGATATAGGTATTAGTGCCGACCCATACCCCGGGGGATTTTTCTCGATAGGGAAATTCCAGGTTAACTTTGCCGGATAAAGCATCGTATTGCGCTTCTCGGTAGGCCTCCAGATGACCGACATCGCACCAATAACCATCGGCCACATAACCATACATAGGTTCGCCCCTTTGCAGCAGCAGTGGAAACAAATCTTTAGAAAAGTCGGTTTCTTCTTTGTAGGGGAGATAATCGAGGACTTCTGGTTCGAGAATATAGGTTCCGGTGTTGACGGTATCGGAAAAAATCTCGCTGGTGGATGGTTTTTCGATAAAACGGCGAATTCTGCCTTCTTTGTCGGTAATCACTACCCCAAACTCGATCGGATTGGGAACGCGCGTCAGGACGAGGGTTGCTTTCGAGTTTTTGCTTTTATGGAATGCGATCGCTTTTTGCAGGTCAAAATCGGTGATACTATCGCCACTAATCACCAGAAAGGTATCATCTAACCATTCGGCAATATTTTTCACACATCCCGCGGTGCCTAGGGGTTGATCCTCCTCGACAGCGTAGGTGATTTTTACCCCAAAGTCGCTGCCGTCTTGAAAGTAGTCGCGCATGACATCGGGAAGATAGTGCAGGGTGGTGATAATTTCGGTAATGTCATGCTTTCGTAGTAAATTGATAATATGTTCGGCGATCGGACGGTTGATAATCGGAACCATCGGTTTGGGAAGATCACAAGTAAGCGGACGTAATCTTGTCCCCGAACCACCTGCCATTAGTACCGCTCGCATAACTTCCTCCCAAGGCTATCTTTTCGCCGTTTTTAAATATTTTTTTCAAATTCTGGCTTTAGTTTTCCTATCTCGATCGAGCTAGTTCCTAACCGGCATTCTAACACCGTCTCCTGGATTCAGGACAATATTTTCTTTTCCCAAGTCGGCAAAACCCAAGCTTAAAATGAGAGATGTGAATTGTCTAAATTCAAGGATGAGATGGCATGAGACTCGTTATTTTTATCTTAATAATTGTTTATGGTGTCGGTGGTTGGAAATTCTGGAATGGGTACAGAAGCACTAACTTTAGTTCCAGTTTACCCAATCGTTTAGCTCTAACACTGTTCTGGCCGCTTCTGTTGGCTGTTAATCCCGCCTACCGCAAGAATTTTAAAAAAGCCCTCAAGGGCAAATAAAATTAACATACTGCCAAGGTCACGGCCATAAAACAGAAAGTAGCTGGGTATCGAGGTGTTTTTTAGCCGATTAGTCGAGATTACCCCCCCAAAAAAAACCCCTAAATAGGGTTTGCGGCAAAAAGTTTTTCGTGGGGGTAGGGTGTGGGGTTTTACCCATTTTCAGGTGGTCAATTACCTAATTTTCAGGGAAAAAGTCCCGGAATTTTCCCCCCAATCACTCCAATGGTCGGCACTTTTTGAGGGAAAAAAAGTCTAAAAACCTTATCCAACAAGGTTTTTAGATTTATTCAGCCAACCATAACTAGGGTTTTGGTGTTAGTTGTGGGGGAGTTGATCTTTCCTATCTGCTAACACCTATTATCTTAGTCCTAAATGTTTGCTGCCTCCTAATTATCCCCGATAATCGAGGTCAATTTCTTTAGAACCACCGCGCTGTAATTGGCCTAATAATTCCCCTAACTGACTCCAAACCAAACCACCAATAAAGATAGTCATCGGGAGAGAGATAGCGTAGGCAACCCAACCATTGAGAATAAATATATCTAATCCCGAGGCCAGGAAAAGACAGATTCCTACACAAATACCAATAAAAGGAATTTGTAAGGCACTGGATTTTAAAAGATTTTGATCGTCTGAACCCTTGTTTTTATACCAATTGTTAACCACTTGCTTGAGACTAGCTTCAAAAGCGGCCCCGCAGGTAATACCGATAAATAAACCGGCAAAAACTAGAAAATAGGGCGGTTGGGGCAGAAAATAATAATCCATAGAAAAAGTGATTAACCGATGATGACCTTAAACACTTTAACGCGAACTGGTTTCTCCCGGAAGGACAGCGGCCACACCTTGGGCCGATAATTCCCGAAAAGCGCTCATGGCCACATCCAAGAGTCGCCGCGGTTGCAATTCTCCTTGAATTAAACCCCAGAGACGTTGCACTTCGGCAGTATGGAGACGGTCATCTTCCGTTAAAGCTAATAGCAATTGACGACGCAGATAACGACCTTCTTCCGAGAGAAGAAAAGTGATGCCTAATTGCGCGGTGGGCAGTAAATCGAAGTTACTTTCCGAGCGAGCCATTGTAATCATGTTTTCTAGGCGTTGCCACTGGAATTTACCGTCTTTGAACAGCACATCCAGTAAACGCCGCCGCAGTTGGGGCGATTCCCCGGTCAGGAGACGTTTAGCGACGTAGGGATAGGCCACTTGGACGATTTTGAAGTTAGGATCGAGGGTAAGGGCTACCCCTTCTTGAGTGACGAGGGAACGAATAATCAGGGCGAATTTGGCGGGAATCCGGAAGGGATATTGGTACATCAATTCGGAGAACTCATCGGTAATGGTGCGGAAATTGAAGTCACCGACCCTTTGACCGATGGCATTGCCTAAAACTCGTTCTAGGGCTGGAATAATGGGTTTTATATCCGTTTCTGGGGTTAAAAATCCCAGCTTGACAAAGTTGGCGGCCAGGTTTTCGTAGTCTTTGTTAATTAAATCGACGACGCAACTAGCGAGGGTTTCTTTAGTTTCCTCCTCTAACTGGTCCATCATGCCAAAATCGATATAGGCCATGCGACCATCAAAAGTGGCGAAAAGATTACCCGGGTGGGGATCAGCGTGGAAAAAGCCGTGTTCGAGGAGTTGCTGTAATCCAGAGGTTACGCCGATTTTAACGATATTATTGGGGTCTAATCCTAAAGCTTTGATGTTCTCGGTATCGGTGAGTTTATAGCCATCAATCCATTCCAGGGTGAGGACGCGGCGACCACTATAACGCCAGTAGATACTGGGAACTTTAACTTCGGGGTTATTTTGGAAGTTGGTGGCGAATTTTTCGGCGTTGCGACCTTCGTTTTGATAGTCGATTTCCTCAAAGAGTTTGGTGCCGAATTCATCGACAATCAGGGTGAGGTCGTGGCCGAGATTGAGGGGTAATAAACGACCGAATTTTTGGGCAGCCCAGCGCATTAGGTATAAATCGAGGCTTAAAAGCGCCCGCAGCCCCGGTCTTTGCACTTTAACGGCTACTTCTTCGCCGGTGGGTAGAATAGCTTTGTAAACCTGTCCTAAACTAGCGGCAGCCACAGGGGTGGGGGATATTTCTCGATAGGCTTTTTCTACGGACATTCCCAATTCTGTCTCGATAAGGGCAAAAGCGATGTCGTTATCGAAGGGGGGAAGTTGGTCTTGCAGTTTAACTAATTCGTCTAAAAAGTCTTTGCGAACGAGGTCGGGGCGGGTGGAGAGAGCTTGACCGACTTTGATGAAGGTCGGACCCAAACGGGTGAGAATTTGCCTAAGTTCGCTGGCACGCTGGTATTTATTGGCTTCTTCTTGCTTTGTCCATTTGTCCCAGAGGAGACTGAGGAGAAATAATCCTAAAGACCAAGTAATCACGAAAGCGCGACCGAACAATTGCCAAGGTTTGTAACGGTATTGTTGAGCGATCGCTTCTGCACTGTAAGGAGTGAACTGTGTTTCTTCTCGTTTCCGGTCAGTTTGACTGTCTTGATGCCGACTCACTAGCTAATCTCTATATATCTTACGCCACTTCATATTGTAGCTAAGTTCTTGACATCAGTATACAAAACTACACATTATTTAATAATTGTTATAATTCCCTGAGAAATCAATAAGTATTTATGGCTGGACTGCCGGGGAAATTCTCGGCTAGTGGATGTCCTCAAGTACCTGATGGATATTTTCAACAAGCTGTTCTATAAAGGTAACAGCATCATTAACCATATTTTCATCGATATTCCAGCGACTGCCAATGCCATAAATCGGGTCTATATCAGCTTCGTGGGCGATTTTGTTCCTTCGATCAACAATTATGCTAAGTTGGCTTTTAATATCTTTGGCTGGTTTATTTAGTTAGCCCGCCACTTCTTCCCACAATTTCTTGGCTGAAATTAATCTAATGGCCTCCGCTATCTTGTCCGGTTGTTGAAAGCTTTTATATCTGAGGTTTTCTCTAATTTCAGTCTCTAGCCAATAATTACTATTAAGTTTGTTGGTGAGGAGATTTTCAATCATTGGTAGTACCTCGGAAATTGAGCGAGATTCTTGACCAAAAAAAGAACCGTAGTTTTGTTGAATTTCGTTCTCTAACCAAGAGCCAATACTAATAGCTATCAATCGTTCTTGTCGTGCGCCATCCAAGGAGACTTGAAAACGAGAAAAGGCAGATTGAGAACTGTTAGGAGTGGGAGAAGGTTCTGAACGTTGGCCTCGATAAATTTCTAGCATTCCTAGAGTAACCACTTCGTGAATGTAATAATCTAAAGCGCTCACAGTCAGGACTAAAGCGGCTCTGAGGATATCCGATACATCTAGGGCGGAAGTAGTCTGAGATTTGAGGGAATTGTGGATAGCGATCAAGTCACGAACGCGGGCAATGCTAAGGCGAAATTGTTCAATTGCTAACTGCATAAATCTCGGAGGTAAGACCGATAACTTTGTCTGCTAAGTCAGAAAAAATATTTTTAAAGTCCTCTTGTTTTTCTTGGGCTTTACCTAACACTTTACCCTGCCACTTAGCTGATTTCAATTGTTCAGCAGTTAGCGCAAAAACAGGCATTTGATGCTCTTGAGATAAGGCAATAAGACTATTAAAATTAGGAATTTTTACTAGAGTACAGCAGTCTGGTACACCATTCTGATCGTAGATAAATTTCGGTAGCATCATGCCATTTTTTTCTAGGGCTGGAATCATTTTATTGCCGATATTTTCCTCGATTGTGTTAATCCAGTTTTCAAAGGCTTTTGTTTCTTTACCACGAATAATTCGATAGTTCTGAACAATAGTTCCCCAAAAATGTAGGTTAACTTCGGGGAAGGGATAGTTGGCGGTTTTGAGAATTGGTAAAGCACTAGCTGCCTTAGCCCATTGGTGCCACTTAGGCAAGATTTTAGTTAAAGAATCGATAGCCATAACCGAGAAAAAATCCGCTGTGGTTGGCACAATAAAAAAGTTGCTGGTCATCAGTATATTTTGATTGATTGACCCCAAACTGGGACTCATATCGATTAAAATATAGTCAGCTTGAAATCTTTCGGCAGTTTTGTCTAATAAATATGTAATCGCACCGGGGAGATTTTTTAAAGCCTGAATTGACCCGCTAAGTTCTTGAGCAATACCTAGGGTAACTTCATATTCAGCTAACCCCACATGACCGGGAAGTAAAAATAAGTCATCACGACCATCAATAGGAATACAGTCCACAGCTTCGATTAATCTCGGTTGAGATTCAAAAGCAGGTGCTAAAGCTGTTTTAATATTAGAGCAAGTATTGTAGATTGCTTGTAGTCTTTCCTCCCTATCTTCACTTTCATTAGTCAAAGCCATACCAGTTAAGTTACATTGGGGATCGGTATCGACAATAATTACTCTTTTACCCTTCTCAGCAAGCATCCAACCAAGATTAAAAGTGGTTGTAGTTTTGCTCACTCCACCTTTATGATTAAAAAAAGCTATTTTTTGCACCATGGCATTAATTATATTTGAAGATTGTTGCCCTTGGTCATTATTATAACATCAGTGGGGGTTAAGCAGATTTTGCCATGATTTCTAGGCTAGAATCAGAGTTTCGGATTACTCGTTTTAATGCCTAGCAATTAAGGAAAAATTGCGCCATGGTTTCCACCCTAAGACACCCAACCGGATATTTAAGCAATTTCATCGGGATTAATGCCCAATTCTCGCAGCTTTTGGGCTAATTTTTCCGCCCGTTGTTGTTCTCTTTCTTTGGCTAATCTTTCCTGTTCTTTGGCTAATCTTTCCCGTTCTTTGGCTAATCTTTCCTGTTGGGCCGACTCTTGAGGGGTGGGAACCAATTCACCCGATTCGGTGAAATAGCGCAATTTATTGGCAAAAATCCCTAAATATAATCCTAGTTGCTTACTCCATAAATAACCTTTTTCATTGGGGGTAATCGGTTGGTATTGTCCCTCGATTAAAGTAAATCCTTGCCATTCTAAGGTATTAGGATCAAACCAAAAATATTCAGGAGTCCGGAAAGTATGCTGATATAGTTCCTTTTTGGCTTTTCTGTCCACATTAGCGGTGGAATCGGAGAGAATTTCGATGATTAGATTGGGATATTTACCCCCTTCTCCCCAGACAACCCAACTTTTCCTGGGACGTTTCTCTGTATCTAAAACCACGAAAAAATCTGGTCCACAAAAATCTCGCTGTTTCAGTTGTCTTTCGTTATAATAAATAGTCAAATTGCCCGAGGCATAGTAATCGTTTCTATCTTGCCAGAGCCAATCAAGACAAGATAATAATAAAATAATTTGTTGTAAATGCAGATCACTTTCCAAGGGTGGTTCATCACTCCATAAATCGGTGGGAGGACAGACAATATCGGTAGCAATATCTAGGGTTGTCATCGTTTATAAACCCATTGAGTCAATTTGGGGTGATTCTAGCCACAAGCCACAATCAATACAATTATATTATAAGTCCGATCGTTTTGCTTGTATATAGGGTGTTAGGAGTCGGTTGGGGAAGTCAGAATATCATGACCTCAATCCCCTTGGTTGAAGGACTTATAAAAACCAGAAAAAAGCAATTAAAATAACAGTGAGAGTTGCGGCAAAAATGAGAGCGTATTCAATTTTTTTATTGATAATACCAATAACCATGACTAGGCTAATTGCCAGAAGAAACACACCGATATAGACTAGATCTTGAGTACCTGAATTAACTAAATTATTATTTAAAGTCGGTGTGGGTGTGGGAGTTTGTAGAATTGTTGATGAGAGACTAATCGTGGAGGTAATGAACATAAGTAAGTAGTTATAATTAAATTGAAGATAGATTTTGCCTCTGATCCCCCCTGCCCCCCTTAATAAGGGGGGTGCCGATAGGTGGGGGGATCTGACAACTTTTAACACCTACCTACTTAAATATTTATGACTACCATAGAACTAATTTTATACAGTAAACCGGACTGTCATCTTTGCGAAGGGTTGCTAGAAAAACTAGAAAAAATCCGTCAACCGGAGTGGCAGTTAGAAATTAGGGACATTACCAGTCGAGAGGATTGGTTTAACGCTTATCAGTACGAAATCCCCGTTCTCTGTCAAAAACTAGCCACGGGGGAAAAAATCCTCCCTCGTCTTTCCCCCCGGGCAAATGCCGAACAATTGGCCCGTCTTTTAGCCAATAATTTAACCTAGGGGCTAATTACCCGGACTAGGACTAAGGACAGGACTAGGAGAGGGAGAAGACTGGGGGACCGGTTGCGGTTTGGCTGCGGGTTGAGTTTGATACCATTTAAAGTGTTGGTAGGCCGTGCGCGATATTTGTTGAATCAGAGTCCTAGCGTTACTATCATTGTGGGGACGTTTCACCATCACTGCTCCTAGATAGCGTTTCCCGTTGGGCATATCAATAATCCCCGCATCCGCTAACATTGAGCCAATATCACCGGTTTTATGGGCAATATCGGCGGATTTCTCGATACCTTGGGGCAGCAGGGTGCGAGTGCGCGTTTCCTGCATAATATTTAATAGACGATCGCGGGAACGCAAACTGAGTAATTCCCCTTGATTAACTTTTCCTAAGATTGTCACCAAATCTCTCGGACTTGTGGTATTGGTTCCTTCCAAGTCTGGTAAAGGGTTATTAATTACCGTACTGGTCAAACCCCAAGCTTGAAAACGCTGATTAAGAGCCTTTTTGCCGCCCATGCGCTTGATTAACATATTAGTAGCGGTATTATCGCTAATTACGTTCATTTTAGTGGCGGTTTCTAGGGCAGTATAGGTTTTATTCACTCCTAGATACTGCATATCCCCGGACCCACTGGCCAGGACATCCTTAGTGGCCACAAGGGTTTCATCGAGACGAATTTTCCCTGCGTCCACATCCTCAAAAAAGGCCACCAGAATGGGGATTTTAATCGTACTAGCGGCGGCAAAAATAGTATCTCCGCGAAAATTAGAGTAAGCACCGTTATCGAGG
>NZ_JADEXI010000100.1:0-11296 GCF_015207185.1 Microcystis sp. LEGE 08355
GCTTATCCCTAGGTAAATCCTTGCAGGAGTGCCATTATACCAGATAGTTTCTCTCTGCATGGTTTATTTAATAAGCTCTGCTGATGAATGAAAAAAAAAAAAAATAAACGGAACTTATAATTATTCGCCTCTACAATCTAAGCATTATCCCTAACCAGTGCTAAATTTTCTGACATCCAAGCTTGATTAATGGTTTTGCTGTCTCTAGAGACAGTTTTCTCCACTATTCGCTTACTTATCAACTTTATCTAACTCGAACTAAGTTTCGGGTGGATTCCCTATTGACTCTGTAATATCTTTTTCACACGAGGTATATCATGGCTATCATCTACGTTAAATCCGGTTCTACTGGTAATGGTTCCGCTTGGAATAATGCTTATGGCAGTTTAGCAAGTGCTATTACAGCAGCACAATCTACTGATGAAATTTGGGTGTCTGCGGGGACGTATAAACCCACGACGGGAACTGACAGAACCGCGAGTTTTACCCTAAAAAATAATGTCGGGATTTATGGGGGATTCGCAGGGACGGAAACTGCCCGAGATCAGCGAAATATTACCACAAATGTCACGATTTTAAGCGGTGAAATTGGTGTAGCGGGGATTGCCGATAATGTGTATCATGTCGTGACAGGAAGTAGCACCAATAACACGGCAATTCTCGACGGTTTTACGATTACGAAGGGGAATGCTAACGGTACGACGGGAAATCAGGGTACTGGTGGCGGAATGTACGTCAATAATGGCAGTCCTACCGTCAGAAATACAGTTTTTATTGATAACAATGCTACTTCTGGAGGTGGATTATACAACGAACAGGGTAGCAATCCTTTTCTGTCGGATGTGCGGTTTGAATTTAACACTGCTACGGATGGAGCAGCGATTTATAATCGTTTGAGTAGTCCCTTCATTACTAATGCCACTTTTCGACTGAATACGGCGGTTAATAACGGTGGTGCGCTTTACAATGCTAGTAGCAGTAGTCCTACGATAACTAACGCTGTTTTTACCCGAAATACAGCGACTACAGCCGATGGGGGTGCGGTTTACAATATCTCAAGTCTTCCTAATTTCACTAATACTGATTTTAGTGGGAATGTGGCGGCGCGAGGAGGCGCAATTTCTAATAATTCTAGTACCGTTGGTTTAAGTAATAGTATTATCTACGGAAACCAAGATCGACGGGGTACGGGACCGGAAATTTTTAACAGTGGTGGGACGATTAATACGAACAATAGCATCATTAAGGGCGGTGTCTTTAATGGTACGGATGTTGATCCCAAGTTTGTTAATGCGAGTGGGGATGATTTACGCCTATTAGCAGGTTCTCCTGCGATTGATGCTGGTAATTCTGCCTCATTACCAACGGATCGTCAAGATATTGACTCAGATGGCAATACTACAGAAGCTACACCTTTAGATTTAGCGCGTAATCCCCGTATTGCGGGTTCTAGTGTGGATATTGGCGCGTTTGAGGGTGCAACTACGCCACCAACAGCGACTAAGCGGATTATTTATGTTAACGCAGCAGCGACGGGGGGTAATAGTGGTACTTCTTGGACGAATGCGTTTACTGATTTACAAGCGGCGTTAAATGCTGCACCCTTATTAGGGGATGAAATTTGGGTTGCTGCGGGTACTTATAAACCGACGACAACCACAGACAGGACGGCAACTTTTACCCTGAAAAACCAAGTTAAGGTTTATGGGGGTTTTGCTGGAACTGAAACGACTTTAGAGCAGCGAAATGTTACCAATAATGTCACTATTTTAAGTGGTGATATTGGTGGAACAACCAATAATCAGGATAATTCTTATCACGTTGTTACTGCTAGTTTTACCACTAATACAACGGTGTTAGATGGGTTTACTATTGTAGCAGGTAATGCCAATGGTACGGGAACGGATCAAAATAATGGCGGTGGTATTTTTATCAATGATGGTACTCCGGTTTTGAGTAACCTAATTTTTGATAATAATAATGCTAGTAATTTTGGTGGTGGATTATTGAATACAGGTGCAAGTAATCCTACCTTAACTAATGTCACTTTCCGTAATAACAATGCTGCTATTGGTGGCGGTATTTATAACACGGGTAGCAGTAATCCTACCCTGACAAATGCGACATTTACTAGCAATAATGCCAGTATTCAAGGTGGTGCGATTTACAACAATAGTAGTAATCCCACTCTCAATACTGCTACTTTTACCAACAATACAGCCACTAATAATGGTGGTGCGATTTTCAATAGCAGTAGTAGTCCTACCCTTAATAATGTCACCTTTACTAATAACCGAACAACATCTAACGGTAATGGTGGAGCAATTTTCAATAGCAGTAGTAGTCCTACCCTCAATCAAGTCAGCTTTCAACAAAATAGTTCTACCTACGGTGGCGCAATCTACAATACCAGTAGCAGTCCTATTCTAACTGATGTAACTTTTGGTAGTAATAGTGCTAGTTATCAAGGTGGTGCTATTTATAACAACAGTAGCTATACAGCAGGGGGGACTAATTTTCATCTAACACGAGTTACTTTTACTAACAATAGTGCTAGTTATCAAGGGGGTGCAATCTATAACACCAGCAGTAATCCCAGAATGACCAATATAACCTTTACTGGGAATACGACTACTGATCCAGCTAATGGTGGAACTGGAAGTGATCAAGGAGGGGCAATTTACAACACGAATAGTAATCCCACTATCAATAGCACTACATTTAGTCAGAACAGTGCAAATAGCGATGGTGGTGCTATTTATAATTACGGTAGTGGCCCAACTTTGACTGATATTACCTTCACCAACAACAGTAGCGTTAATGGTTCTGGTGGCGCAGTTTACAACACATATTACACCACTGCTACTTTAACCAATGCCAACTTTAATTTGAATAGTGCTAACAATGGTAGTGGTGGTGCTATCTTTAATACTCTTTTGCCTGGGTATACTGGCAGTGGCAGTGTCATTAATCTAGTTCAGAATAGTTTCCAACAAAACAGTGCTAGTAGTGGTGGAGCCATTTACAACAATAGCAGTAGTTCCAATCTAACTAGTGTTAGCTTCAGTCAAAATACTGCTAGTAGTGGTGGTGGCGCTATTTTTTCTACAAGTAGCAATTCTACCCAAACTAATGTTACCTTCAGCCGTAATAATGCAACCAGTCAAGGGGGAGCAATTTGGATTAATGGAGGTGGTGCTAATACCTTAGTTAACACCAGCTTTTATGGCAATGCGTCCAGTAGCGGTAGTGCTATTTGGAGTGGTGGAACTACCCCTACTCTCCGTAATAGCATCATTTGGGGACATGGAGGAACAGCTATTCAAGGAAGTGCTACCATCACCAATAGTATCGTACAGGGAGGATATACCGGAACAGGAAACGTCACCGTTGATACTACAACTCTTGCAACTGCAATATTTGTTGATCCCAACTTCGATGACTTACGCTTAAAAAGTGGTTCCCCTGCGATAGATGCAGGTAGCAATACTTTCCTCCCCGCAGACATTCGAGACTTAGACAAAGACGGAAACACTACCGAACCCCTCTCCCAAGACTTAGGGAATAATCCTCGCATTAACGGTACTACCGTTGATATCGGTGCTTTTGAATTTACAACTCCCGTCAATCAACCTCCTGTTATCACCAATAAAACCTTTACCATTGCTAAAAGTATTGCGGTGGGTGCTACCGTTGGTACAGTCCCCATTAGTGACCCAGAAAATAACCCTTTCACCGTCAGTATTACTAATGGTAATACCGACACAGATAACGACGGCACTCGTCCTTTTGCCATCAGTAACGCCGGAGTAATTACTGTTACTGACCCCGGCGATTTTGGCACAAATACAAGCTTTAATCTGACCATTGCCGCTAATGATGGTAGCGCGACAGGAACAGGTAATGCAGTTATCAACTTAAATAGTCCGCCTACTGTTAATAACGCCACCTTTTCTATTGTTAACAATAGTGCGGTGGGTGCTACCGTTGGTACTGTCACCGCCAGCGACCCTGAAAACAATCCCTTGACATTTAGCATTACTAATGGTAATACCGACACAGATAACGACGGAACTCGTCCTTTTGCCATCAATAACTCAGGGGTAATTACCGTTACCGACCCCGGTGATTTTGGCACAAATAACAGCTTTAATTTAACCGTCACTGCTAATGATGGTAACGCCACAGGAAACGGTGCAATTGTTGTTAACCTAACCAGTCCTGTTAACCGTCCCCCAGTGGTTAATGATGCTATTTTCAGCATTTCTAAAACCAGTCCTAACGGTACAGTCGTCGGGACAATTAACGCCACTGACCCCGACAATAACCCCTTAACCTACAGTATCACCGCCGGAAATCCCGATACTGATGGGGACACTATCAAAGCCTTTGCTATTAGTAACACTGGCGTAATTACCGTTACCGATACTAATGATGTCAGCGCACAAACTAACCCCTTTAACCTGACAATTCAAGCCAGTGACGGCGCTTTAACCGATACGGGTATCGCTACCGTTAACCTAAATAATGTCAATCCTCTCAGCTTCCAACTGAAACTCTATGAGGATAATAACGGGACAATTGGCAGTGAAATCACCGGGAACAATCCCATTCTCGGTAATAGCTTCTTTGCGGAAATTCTCGTCGGTGATATTCGTACCAATGCAGCAGGATTAATCATTAATTCCCTTGATTTTGGCTTCGCCGCCGATGTTGCTCAAAATATCAATAACTTTGCTGATATTAGCAATGTTAATAGTCCTTTAATTACCTCTAATTTCCCCCTATTCCGAGGCGGTACTTTAGATAATACTAACGGATTAATTGATAACCTAAGCGGTGGTGCAGTCCCCGAAGCAAGTCAAGGTACAGCGATTGGTATTAATCAACTTTCTCGCTTTGGTTTACTCCGATTTAACGTCGTTGGAACGCGGGATAATTCAAACCTAAATCTAACTTTTGACCCCAATCAAATTGGTTTTGCTGATGGCACATTTGCTGATCCTAATGGTACTTTAAGCTTAACCCGTAATATCATCATCAATGATGCTCCCATCGTCGGTACTATTAATAACGTCAACCTCGCCGAAAGAAGCGCAGCAGGTACAGTAGTAGTAGCTGGTAACTTAGTCGAAGCAACCGATGATAATTACGGACAAACTCCCACCTTTAGCCTCAGTACCTCTCCTAAAGATGGCTCAGGAAATAACCTTTTTGCCATCAATGCAACCACCGGAGAAATTACCCTCACTCAAGCAGGTGCTAACACCATCGACTATGAAAGTGGAGTAATATCCTATCAATTGGGAGTCAAAGCAACCGACGGTTATAAACTCTCTACAGAAAAGACATTTAACGTTAATATTACCAACGTTAATGAAGGGACAATAGTAGTAGATAAAACTGCTGTTACCTTCGGGACAAAACTCTCCCAATACCGACAAGGTGCAACCGATAGCCTTTTTGTCCGTCCCAACTTTGCTGACAAAACCCAATACATTGATATTACTAATACCGCAGTGGGAACTAATGATGTACTCGCTATTGCTGGTATTACTATTAATGCACAAAATGTCACCACAGATGCCAATTTTGCCAATGGAGACATACTGCTAAACCCCGGACAAACTCGCCGGATTGCTTTAACTTATGCACCCAAAGCAGCGCGAGAAAACTTCAATTTGGCTAACGGCTTAGTCATCAATAGTAATGCTCAAAACAATTCCGCTTTGAACATTCAACTAACCGGAAAATCAACCTTTAACAGTGATATTTCCTACGATGGCAAAGTCAATTTAACCGACTTAAACACCTTACAACGTCCGGGGTTATTTGGTAGTATTAGTGGACAAACCAACTATGACCCTACTGCTGATATTACCGGAGATGGAAGAATTAATCTGGCGGAATTAGTTCCCTTCAATTCCGAATTTGGGTTAGTTATTTAGATTAACTCTGTAGGTTGGGTTGACCCAAGAAAACCCCATCTTCGTAGGTTGGGTTGACCCAAGGAAACCCAACCATTCCGGTTAATTACAATAGGTTTTGATGGGTTAGCGCACTTCCTAACCCATCCTACAAAATAAAGGTTCAGGTAAGGGTTCATTATCAGACCATTGGATTACCATGGGATATTTAATTTGTGCCATTTTCTTGATTCCTCTTACCTTCTTTTTCTTGATACAGTTTGGCATCGGTACTGTCTTTTCCAGAAACAGTAACTTTACCAGAGTACAAATGATGTACCCAGTTAGTGTGACTTCCCTTGCCGGGTTGTAGAGCGTTGGGTTTCATGCTTCAACCCAACCTACGTTCTTTACCAGAGTACAAATGATGTACCCAGTTAGTGTGACTTCCCTTGCCGGGTTGTAGAGCGTTGGGTTTCATGCTTCAACCCAACCTACGTTCATCTTATATTTAATTCCACCCACCTACTTAGTGTGACTTCCCTTGCCGGGTTGTAGCATTTGTTTTAACTCGCTAACTTTTTTAACTCAGGAGAACTACATTATGTCTAGTCTGACTACTCAATTTAACCTCAAAACTGATAATAGTGGCCTACCTGGAACTATTATTAATAGTCCTCTTCGTTTAGGGGATAGATTTTTTGTAGAAATTTTAATGGAAAATAGTGATATTAATCCGGTCGGTATCACTAGCAGTGCCATTAATTTATCCTTCGATCCTCGCTCAATTCAAAACATCGACAATCCTTTCAATCCCTTAGATATCAATAGTCCTCTTGTTACCTCTAGTTTCCCCGTTGGACGCACGGGAATCTTAGACAATACCAATGGTTCAATTACTAACTTAGGCGGCGGTTCTTTCACCTTAGCCGGTATTGGTTCACCTCTGGGAATTAATCAATTGGATACTTTTAGTTTATTGCACTTCCAAGTAATCGGCAATGGTAATTCTAGTCTGGTACTTAATATTGATTTATCTCAAACTGGTTTTAGCGATGGCAGTGTTGCCAGTTATTCTGGTAATCAAAGTCAGTTTATAAAAATAGTTCAAGTGGATTCATCGATAGCTATTCCCGAACCTTCTACAATTTTGGCAATGGTAATATTAGGGTTAGGTGTATTGCTGTCTAAAAAGCGCAATCAAGACAATAGTAATGATGGTTAATTGATATTTTTCGGGGATGTAAGCGATCGAGTTTACATCCCCGTGTATAGTTTAGTCAACTTGGTTCATTATGCAAATCGATGTTACACTTAGCTGGAAACCTTATCCGGCAAGGGATTAATTCAATTTAGAAAGGTGTTTCAATCCCTTAAGCTCCCGATAAACCGCCGAGAAGCATACCAAACTCAGAAGAGCCATTTTCGGTGACAGCCTTATCTTTAAGAAAGCTGCAACAAAAAAAGGACACAAGTTACCTTGTGTCCTTCCCGAAGCTAAGAACTTAATTTTTATTTAGCGTCGGAGAATTCCGCATCGATGACATCATCGCCACCACCAGCACCACCAGAGGGGCCATTGTTATCATTGCCACCGGGGGGATTGCTAGGGGGCGCTTGCTGATACATACTGCTACCGATCGCGTAGAGGGCTTGTTGTAATTCCGGTAGGATGGTTTTGATCTTATCATCATCGTCTTGAGCGATCGCTTCTTTCAGGTCTTTAATCAACCCTTGGGCTTTATTTTTCTCAGATGGAGGAACCTTATCGCCTAACTCTTCCAACTGCTTCTCAGCTTGATAAACGAGGGAATCAGCTTGATTTTTGCGTTCAATGCGTTCGCGACGTTCCTTATCCACCGAGGCGTTCGATTCTGCCTCATTTACCATGCGTTCCACTTCATTTTGGGGCAGGGTAGAAGCGCCGGTGATGCTGATCGATTGTTCTTTTCCTGTACCTTTATCCTTAGCGGTGACATTGAGAATACCGTTAGCATCGATGTCGAAGACCACTTCGATTTGAGGCACACCACGAGGAGCGGGAGGGATGCCATCGAGTCGGAAAGTTCCCAAACTCTTGTTATCTTTGGCCATTTCCCGTTCCCCTTGCAGAACGTGGATTTCCACGTTAGTTTGTCCATCCACTGCCGTGGAGAAAACTTCCGATTTTTTGGTGGGAATAGTGGTGTTGCGGGTAATAATCCGCGTCATCACACCGCCGAGGGTTTCCACACCCAAAGACAGGGGCGAAACATCAAGCAGAAGAATATCTTTGACTTCACCGGCGAGAACACCACCTTGAATAGCGGCACCGACGGCTACCACTTCATCGGGGTTAACGCTTTGGTTAGGATCTTTGCCCAGAACTTTTTTAACTAATTCCTGGACGGCGGGAATCCGGGTTGAACCACCGACGAGAACCACTTCATCGAGGGCAGATTTATCGATTTTGGCATCACGGATGGCATTTTCGACGGGAATCCGACAGCGATCGATTAAATCGGCGCAAATTTCCTCAAATTTAGCTCTGGTTAAAGTGGTATCTAGGTGTTTTGGTCCTTCGGCGGTAGCGGTGATGAAGGGCAGGTTAATTTCCGCTTGGGTAACGCTAGAAAGTTCAATTTTGGCTTTTTCTGCCGCTTCTGTGAGACGTTGCAGGGCTTGTTTATCTTGACGGAGATCTATTCCTTCAACTTTTTTGAATTCTCCGGCTAGATAATCGACGATTTTTTTATCGAAGTCATCACCACCGAGATGAGTATCTCCAGAGGTAGCAAGAACTTCAAAGACACCATCACCCACTTCTAGAACCGATACGTCAAAGGTTCCCCCACCCAAGTCAAAAACAAGAATGGTTTCGTTAGCTTTTTTGTCTAATCCGTAGGCAAGAGAGGCGGCAGTGGGTTCGTTGATAATGCGGAGAACTTCAATCCCGGCAATTCTACCGGCATCTTTGGTGGCTTGACGTTGGGAGTCATTAAAATAAGCGGGTACGGTGATGACTGCTTGGGTAACGGTTTCGCCGAGGTATTTACTGGCATCTTCCACCAGTTTCCGCAGTACCTGGGCGGAAATTTCTTCGGGGGCGAATTGTTTGCCCTGGGCGGGACAGTCTAATTTAACGTTGCCGTTGCCATCCTGGAGAGTTTTGTAGGATACTTCTGTGGCTTCGTTGGTAACTTCGTTGAATTTCCGGCCGATGAAGCGTTTGACGGAATAAAAGGTATTTTGCGGGTTCATTACCGCTTGACGTTTGGCGATTTGTCCTACTAGGCGATCGCCACTTTTGGCGTAGGCGACGACTGAGGGCGTAGTTCTAAACCCTTCGGCGTTGGCGATAACGGTTGGTTTACCCCCTTCCATAACTGCGACGCAGGAGTTAGTCGTCCCTAAGTCAATTCCAACTACTTTTCCCATAATCTTTGTGCTGCTCCGATACAAATTATAGTGACTTCTAGAATCGGAACTGTACTCGGTTTTTAGGCGATACCCACCCCTATCAGTTCCTTTGTTATCTCTATAGTGCAAAATAACCCCGCTTTCTCGATAGTGTAGGTATCCGAACCTTTTTGGTAGTATTACAGTAGTCGGTAAACCTGCGGTGAAAGTCAAAAATTCTCCTGGGGGGCAGTCTGAGGGAGTAATTTAGATAGTCAACAGCTTATCCTCTGTGTTAAAACACGATCGCCGATAACAATTTATTCAATTCATCGCAGAATCTCAATTGCGTTATTTTGGTTGTATCGGCTTTTTATTTGATTATTTCATAAAAACTATGACTTACGAAACTCTGGAACTTTCCACACCAACACCGATTTTATCTTGGGCGGGCCATGAATTGGGACTCCAAGAAACCCAAATGGCCAAAAATGTCGCTTCCCTACCTTTTGTTTATAAACACATTTCTTTAATGCCCGATGTTCACTTGGGTAAAGGCGCTTTAGTCGGTTCGGTGATTGCCACCAAAGATGCCGTAATTCCTGCCGCCGTCGGAGTCGATATCGGTTGCGGCATGGCTGCCCTAAAAATGCCTTTTACTGGTGAACAATTGCAGGGAAAACTTAAAAAAATTCGCCTCGATGTGGAGGCGAATATTCCCGTCGGTTTTGCTGAAAATAAGGAAGTGGATAGGGATGTAACTAAATGGCCAAAATGGGCGGAATTTAAACAGATTCATCGAGGGGTACAAAACCTAGAAAAAAAAGCCCTTAAACAAATGGGTTCTCTGGGGGGTGGTAATCACTTTATCGAAATTTGTTTAGATACAGATAATCAAGTTTGGTTAATGCTCCATTCCGGTTCTAGAGGTATTGGTAATCAACTGGCCCAATGTCATATTGATACTGCCAAAGAGTTAGCCAAACTAGCAGAAGGTAAATTACCCGACCTCGATCTGGCCTACTTTGTCGCCGGTACAGAAGAATTTACCGCCTACTGGCATGACCTACAATGGGCCCAGGAATATGCCCGTTATAATCGGGAAATTATGATGGCTAGATTTAAACGCATTGTTGAAAAACATCTAGCGGGAGGCAAACCAACTAAACCCCTCTTAGTAGTTAATTGTCATCACAATTATGCCGAAAAAGAAATTCATTTTGGGGAGGAGGTTTATGTCACCCGAAAAGGAGCCGTCCGCGCCAGAGAAACCGATTATGGTATTATCCCCGGTTCCATGGGAGCGCAATCTTATATTGTTAAAGGCAAAGGAGAACATAATAGCTTCTGTTCCTGTTCCCACGGGGCCGGGCGCTTGATGTCGAGAAATCTGGCTAAAAAAACCTTTACTCTTGATGATTTAATCGCCCAAACCCAAGGGGTTGAATGCCGCAAAGATGAGGGCGTTATTGATGAGATTCCGGGAGCTTATAAACCGATCCAACAGGTGATGAATCAACAGGCTGATCTAGTGGAAATTGTCGCCACTCTCAAGCAGGTGATGTGTGTCAAAGGTTAAAAATCATGGCAAGAGCGATCGATTTTTGTCTTTTTTTCCCTAGCATGAAAAAGATAGGAATCGATCGAGGATTATAAGCGATGAGTCTGACTATTGCTGCCCAATTAGCACAAATTCCCGCCCATCATCTCAATATCATGGGCTATGTGGATGAATCCGCCGTTAACGGTCCCGGTTGTCGGGCCGTGGTCTGGGTACAGGGTTGTTCTCGCGAGTGTCGAGGTTGTTTTAATCAAGCTTCCTGGTCCTTCGAGATCAATCAATTAATTACTGTTGAGTCTCTAGCTGCCAAAATTTTGGCTAATCCCCGCAATAGCGGCCTAACTTTCTCCGGGGGTGAACCTTTTTGGCAAGCAAAAGCCTTGACAGAATTGGCTAATACCATTTTTCATAAGTAATGGCAGAGATGGTTAATCGCCCTCACCCCTAACCC
>NZ_JADEXI010000101.1:0-11256 GCF_015207185.1 Microcystis sp. LEGE 08355
ACATCTGAATATTCCTGAATTTTCTAGGTTAACTTTAACTTTTGCTTGACAGTCGGATGATTACAGCCCATCTCAAACCCTCTCCTGCGAGTTTTCAGTCTCTTGGGTTAACTTTGACCGACTCGGTGGGAGTATTTTTTTTTGGTTAATCAATCCCCTGTTTATTTAGCGGCGGGTTTGGGGCGTTTGGTTCCGTACTTAGACCGCGCCTGTTGACGGTTTTTCACCCCGGTGGCATCGAGGGTGCCGCGAATGATGTGATATCTGACTCCGGGTAGATCTTTGACCCGACCGCCCCGAATAAGGACGACCGAGTGTTCTTGCAGGTTATGACCGATACCCGGGATGTAGGCTGTCACCTCAAATCCAGAGGTTAAACGTACCCTAGCCACTTTCCGCAGGGCTGAGTTGGGTTTTTTCGGTGTGGTGGTATATACTCTTGTACAAACTCCCCGACGTTGGGGGCATTGTTTGAGGGCGGGAGATTTGGTTTTTCTTTTCGCTTTGGATCTTTCGTCGCGTATTAATTGCTGAATGGTGGGCATGATAGGGCTGTATCTAAGGTTACTCTGAACTCCTTTTACCGAAGGTCAAATCGTTGACAAAAGGCCATCATACCAAATTGCCGCTCTTGTTGTCAAGTCAGGGATTGTGCTTTTCTCTGGTTTAGAGGTTTAGAGATTGTCTTTTTCTTGGGCAGCGGCGGCACTTAATTTTAGCGTTATTAGGCGATAAAATTACAGCTTCGTTGTTTTGGCTTGATGGTGCAATTTTAGCGATAATTATCACCTGATTAATCGGCCAATGTCTGAAAAGCTGTCTCTAGCTAACCTCATTTTCAGAACTGGTGTCTAGACTATTAGCTCTTAACGCTATATTTAGAGCTTTTGTACTGGATGCACCACAGGCTACCATAAAATATTGTTAACCTCAAAGGTTAACAATATTCCAAGGGTCATCTACAATGGATATTGTCTTTAAGGAAAAAAAATTTGAGAACGAATGCAATAGCCAAAGACTACTGAAAAAACAGTATGGAGAGAAGATGGCTAAGAAAATCAGGCAAAGACTCGATGACTTAAAAGCAGTTATGGTCCTGGAGGAAATGCGAGCGCTGCCGGGACGTTGCCACGAATTATTATATAACCGGGCTGGACAACTATCCCTAGATTTAGTTCATCCCTTCAGACTAATTTTTGAGCCGGCTAATATACCGATTCCTCAAAAAGCAGACGGGGGAATTGATTGGAAGAAAGTAACCGCAGTCGTAATTATTGGCATAGATGACACCCATGACTAATACTATTGAGAACAGATATGCACCGGATTTTATTTCTCCACCGGGAGAAACCCTTGCCGAAATCCTAGAAGAAAGAAATATGTCTCAATCGGAACTTGCCCAACGCATGGGCAGACCGAAAAAGACTATCAATGAGATCATAAAAGGTAAAGCGGAGATTACTATCGATACCGCTTTACAGATAGAGTTAGTGTTAGGAACTACCGCCAGTTTCTGGATAGAGCGCGAAAGACTTTATCGGGAATATTTAGCGAGAAAAAATGAGAATCAAAGATTAAAAGGTTATTTAGGCTGGTTAAAACAAATTCCTTATCGGCAGATGACTAAACTAGGCTGGCTCAAGTTTTATGAGGATAAAATAGAGCAATTACGGGAGAGCTTGAATTTTTTTGCCGTTGTTTCCCCTGAGCAATGGGAGGAGATTTGGGAAAAAAATTTATCGATTGATTTTAGAAATTCTCAGGGGTTTGAGAGCGATCAAGTGGCAATAACAGCATGGTTACGTCAAGGAGAAATAGAGGCATCGAAAATTAATTGTGCTGATTACAACGAGTTGAAATTCAGAGATGCCTTGCAGCAAATTCGTTCGTTAACTGTTAAGTCGATCGAAGTATTTCAACCGCAAATGAGCGAGCTTTGTGCGGCAGCGGGAGTTGCCTTGGTTTTTGTTTCTGAACTTCCGAAAACAAGGGTATGCGGTGCTACCCGTTGGTTAGGTTCTCAGAAAGCTTTAATTCAATTGAGCGATCGATACAAAACCAATGATCATTTTTGGTTTTCTTTTTTTCATGAAGCTGGTCATATTTTATTACATGGGAAACGAATTTTATTTTTAGAGGGGCAAGATATTCAAGATACAATTAAAGAAAAAGAGGCGGATATTTTTGCGGCTAATTTCTTAATTGATTCCAGAGATTGGCAGAGATTTATCGCCAATAATTCTCTCAGTAAAAAAGCTATTAATCAATTTGCCGAACAACTAGGAATACACCCTGGTATTATTGTGGGTAGACTGCAACATGAGCAAATTATTTCTTATCAAAACTGTAATGATCTCAAGGACAAATATTGTCTAAATACGCAGGATTCCTTTTTGGTATTGACGAGCGACTCCCCAAAAGGAAAACTTCCTATCTCACCCTTGAGATAAATGCTGTAAGCGGAGATTACTATGGATAAATTTGACAATAACTAACAAAATTGCGATAAAATCAAAAAAAGTCAGGGAGAGGATAGTTATGCTCGATCTTGCGAAATTAGCGGCAAAAATGCCTGGGATTAGTCAACATTTTCAACAGGAAGTGGCAGCTAGTCGTGAGCGAGTGCAACGGGCTAAAATTCTTTTAGAACAGGCTCAACAGCAACAGGAAAAACTGCTAGAACTCTATCATAACTGGCACGATCGCCTAATTTTCTCCGTCGCGCTACCGATCGAACCTCTCGACACCCGCGTTACTATCCTTCCCGCTCCCGAAAGTCATAGCGTTTTTGCCACGGATGGTTCTCAAATTGCCCCTTCTCACCACGAAATCGCCTACTGTTATCTAATTAATATCGGTAGGATCATGTTGCACTATGGCCAAAATTTACACCCGCTCCTCGATAGCATTCCCGAAGTCTATTACAAATCGGAAGACCTCTACATTTCTAAACAGTGGGGTATTCGCGTGGATGAGTGGATGAGTTATCGTCGGACGGTATTAGAAAGCCAAATGTTAGCGGAAATGGCTACTCGTTGGGTAAAACCCCCCGGCGCCCATTATGAACCAAATTTAGCCCTCGTGGATGGTTCTTTGATCTATTGGTTTATCGATAGTCTCCCCCCGGAAGCAAAAGATTTAATTTTGCCACCGATTTTTCAGTCTTGGGACGATTTGCGCTCGGCTAAAATCCCGCTTATAGGTTATATTAGTGCTTCTCGTAGCACGGAAGGCTTAAATTTCCTGCGTTTACAATCTTGTCCCTATGATACTCCCAATTGCTTGATCAATTGCGGTGATTTAGACCCAGAAAAAACCCCTTGTCGCGTTGTCGATCCTCTCCGGGATGCTTCTCTCTGGGGTTATTTATTGGAACCAGGGCAAAGAAGTCCTTTTTGGCGCAGTTCTTTGAAGATACTCGATCTTTATGGGGATGAGCATCGCATTTACTTCTGTTATCTCCATGTGGGGACGGAAATCGCTAGGGTAGAGGTTCCTGCTTGGGTGGTGGAGGAGGGAGAATTACTCGATCGCTCTTTGAGTATTTTACTGGCCCAGGTGTTAAAAGGTTATGGTTATCCGATCGCCTTAGCGGAAGCGCACAATTTAGCAGTGATTAAAGGTGGCGATCGCTTGCGTTTTTTTGCCCTTTTGGAACAACAAATGATTAAAGTCGGTTTACAGGATGTGGGAACATCTTATAAGGAAGCGAGAAAGCGCAGTAGTATCGCTTGATAGTAAATCTGTTGAGTATAGGCTACATATCAGGACAGGCAAAAGGCAATAGGTAAGAGGCAAAAGAGGGGATAAATAATCAGTCTTTAATAACCGGATTTAGTATCACTGATAACTGATAACTGGTCACTGATAACTGGTCACTGATAACTGGTCACTGATAACTGATAACTGATCACTGAAAAAGGTGGGAATTACCCACCTTTAACTTGATTTTTGCTGAATTTTTCTAGCGACTGCTACGATCTTGGTCTAAGACGCTGACGGGGAAATTATTATAACTAACGTGATGTTTGCTAGTTTTTTGAATTTCTTCTTTGATTTGATCTAGATCAACATAGCGATCGGCTACATTAATTAAACTATCACTGGTCATCGATCGCAAACTAACCACTTCCACCCGCGCACCGCGGTAACTGACGGAATCGGCAGCATAGGCTAAATCCCCATCACCACTGACAATGACTGCGGTATCATAGGAACCCACTAGAGCCATTAAATCCACGGCGATTTCCACGTCGAGATTGGCTTTTTTGGAACCATCGGGCAATTGTACTAGATCTTTAGCGATGACTCGATAACCGTTGCGACGCATCCAGAGGAGAAATCCCTGCTGTTTTTCGTTAGTGCGATCAACTCCAGTATAAAAGAAGGCGCGCAAGAGACGAGAACCAGCAGTTAAACGACAAAGTAATTTGGTGTAGTCAATTTCGATACCTAATTGCAGAGCCGCATAAAATAAATTAGAACCATCGATGAAAATCGCCACACGACCGCGATTTTCTAGCACTTGTTCGGGGGTGAAGACTGGGGCCGTGTCATAATCATCAAACATTTTATTTTTCCTCGTTTGTTAAAAGTTTAGTGTTGGGTGTTTGCCAGTTGTATCCCAAAGGACAACAGACCTTAAAAAATAGAGTTATCAAAAAATTCCTTTAGGAATCGTTTAACGGCAGTTCTAGTTTAGAAAAGATCGGTTCAGGTGTTCCTAGTTGTGGATTTGTGGGTAATCCCCATTGACAGTGTTGGGAAAAAGAGACACCATCAGGGGAGTTTTCCCCATCCTCCGACCTGAAAGTATTAAAATCAATAACAAAACCTAGTTGTTGATAAATTTTACTGCTCAAGGTCGGTATTATCGGTGAGAGTAGGTAGGCAGAGAGTCTTACTGATTCCAAAACTGCGTAGAGGACTTGTTCTACCGCTGCTTGTTGTTTCTGTTTAAATAAACTCCAGGGCGCACTCTCATCGATAAACTTGTTACTAGCGCGAATTAACGCCAATATTTCCTCACAGGCTTGATTAAATTGTAGCGCATCATACTTCTGTTCAACAATAACTCCTAGATTGATCCCCATATTCTTAAGACGATTATCGTTGGGGATATCTATGCCAGTCAACTGGGGGGGGATATTTTGGCAGTATTTTTTGACCATGCCTAGGGTGCGATTGAGGAGGTTGCCTAAATCGTTGGCTAAATCCGCGTTAAGAATATTAACAAATCTGGTTTCCTGAAAATCGCCATCCTGTCCTAATTCAATCTCTTTAACGAAATAGTAACGGACGGCATCGGCCCCATAGCGATCAACCAAATCGAAGGGATCGAGGGTATTACCGAGACTTTTGCCCATTTTACGCCCATCTTTGGTCAAGAAGCCGTGGCCGAATACTCTTTTAGGCAAGGGTAAACCCGCCGACATTAGCATAGCTGGCCAATAAATGGCATGGAATCTTAATATATCTTTACCGATCAGATGCAGATCGATTGGCCACCATTTGGCCAGAGCATTTTCTAGGGTGGGTTCGTCTTCGGGGTCGAGAAGGGCGGTAACATAGCCAAGAAGGGCATCAAACCAAACGTAGATGGTATGCTGACCATCGTGGGGAATGGGAAACCCCCAAGCCACATTAACCCTAGAGATGGAGAAGTCCTGTAGTCCTTGGTTGACAAAGTTGAGAACCTCATTACGTCGGCTTTCCGGTTGAATAAAATTGGGTTGCTCTTGGTAAATTTGTTCTAGTTGTGCTTGGTATTTAGAGAGACGGAAAAAATAGTTTTCCTCGTCGCGCCATTCGGCGGCCAGGTTAGTATGAATGGGACAACAGCCATTATCTAACAGTTCTCTTTTTTCCTTAAATTCTTCACAGGCGACGCAATACCAACCCTGTTGGCGATCGAGATAGATATCGCCCTTTTCCCAGACTCTTTCAAAAAATTCGTTAACAATTGCCTGATGACGGGGGGCAGTGGTACGACTAAAGCGATCATACTGGATGTGTAGCTTTGCCCAGAGATTGGCAAAACTGGTGGCAATGCGATCGCAGTGTTCCTGGGGAGCGAGTCCTTTGGCTGCCGCAGTCCGTTCGATTTTCTGTCCGTGTTCGTCGGTTCCTGTAATTAGGAGGACAGAATTTCCCTGTAACCGCTTCCATCGTGCCATAACATCCGCTACGATCGTCGTGTAAGCACTACCGATGTGAGGGACATCGTTGACATAATAAAGGGGTGTTGTTAAAGCAAATGTTTTTCGCTCATTCAAATCATTCATGAAATTTATTTTTTTAAATAGACGAGGCTGCCCCGGTGGCGTTCTGTAGATGATTGGGAGATAATCCCTATATTTTATGATCCTCTGATTCTGTTTTATCCTTTAGTTGTAGTCTAAGTCAATAAAAACAATCTTAAGGCCGATTTTTTTTTTCCATGAAGCTGCTTACCCCCCTATCCACCTCTCGTTTAATTCTTGATACCACGCGCACGAGTCTGTTTACCGTCGGTCAAGAAAATCTACCCAGTCAAGGAGTGGCGATCGTGGTAAGTAACCATCGTAGCTTTTTAGATGCGCCGATTTTAATTCAAGCTTTGGGCCAAACTCTCCCGATTGCCTGTCATCACTACATGGGAAAAACGCCGCTTTTGCGGGAATTAATCGGAGAATTGGGCTGTTTTCCCTTTGATACCCCCGAAAAACGCCACCGGACTTTTTTTCAGCAAGCAACGGATTTTTTACAGTCCGGACGATGGATCGGTTTATTTCCGGAAGGTGGATCGCCGATGTTAAATTTGACTGATCCTCGTCAAATTAGCCGTTTTCAAAGCGGATTTGCCCATTTAGCCCTGCGTTGTCCGGTGGAGAATCTATCGGTCTTACCTGTGGCTATTCTCTCCGAGTCGGAAACTGTTATTAGTCCTTTTCCCGTGCGTTTGCTGCGCTGGTTAGATACCACGGAACCTTTATTCGATCAAGATGGTTGGCATCCCGTTGTATTTTATCATCGTGTCAAGGTGGCGATCGGTCGTCCCTACGAAATTACTGAGAGCGATCGCTCAGATTATCAAGGTAAACAAGGAAAAAAAGCCCTTAATCGTTTAATTGGTCATTGTCAGTCGGAAATTAGCGATTTATTGCTGAAAGGGTAACGAAGTCAGGAGGCGGTCGGCAGCCTTGAATCAGTTATCAGTTATCAGTTATCAGTTATCAGATGTGAGTTTTCAGTTCACTGATTACTGTTTACTGTTTACTGTTCACTGAAAATACTTCTCACTTCCTAACTCATAATTCATAATTGATAGTGGAGTGATTTGTTATAAGCAGGGAGGCACAATTATTTGTAGGATGGGTTAGCAGTAGCCTAAAATGATCGGGCGTTGGGTTTCATGCTTCAACCGTTCGGACCTCGGCGTGAGCTTTTGTCGAACGCAAAAGCTCACAGCCGAAGCTCAACCTACGTTCTAGGGTTGATTCAAGGTAGGGTTGATTCAAGGTAGGGTTGATTCAAGGTAGGGTTGATTCATGAATCAACCCTACCCCGACTGTTTACTGTTCACTGAAAATACTTCCCACTTCCTAACTCATAATTGATACTCCTTTTTCTATTGCGCCAATATTCTGACTAGCTCTGCTTTCTTCATCTTGCTTAAACCAACGATTCCCTTTTCTTTGGCTAGAGTCTTTAATTCAGAAACAGTCTTGAGTTTGAGAGTTTCTTCTGAAAATTCCTCAATCACTGCATCTTGTTGAGATTCAGGAGTGAGATAAAAGACAGTTTTGAGTAAATCCAATCCCTTCCCTTTTGTAATTCCACACTTGAGGGCAACAATTGAATCTAAACTCTTCCAGAATTGACGGGGAGCCTCATCAATCCTAGCAGTAGCAGTAGCTAATTTAACTGTTTTTAGGGGGCTATTCGGTTGTTCAATTAAGAACTGTAAAGCAGATTTAATTTCTTCTCTTGAAGCTGTTGAAAGATTTAGTTTTGGGGTTTCTTCTCTTGCCAAAACTCTGGATATATTCCTAGCATTTTCTGTTCCATCGGCAATAATACACCAAATTCTTTCTAGTCCAGCCCTTTCAGCCACAGCATAAACAAATGAGTTGCCGATAACTTCATAGCGATCCTCTGATAATTCTTTGACGATTACAGGCAGCCAATTGCGTCCACCTGTCTGCTGTAATAGTTTGGCAGTAACTTCAATTAAAAAACTATCAGCATCTGTCCCATTAGTAATTTCTATTTCATCTAAGTAGAGATACTTCAAAGTACCAATATCGGTATATTCCATCATTGTAAAAAATACTCCTTTGCTAAGTCTTTGTAATAGTCATGAGCGGAACGATTTTTATAAACGGCTGGCACGCGCTCAAAAGCAGCACTGGCTATAATAGCGTATTCTGGCAGGTGATGAATATGTAAATCTTTTTTGGCATTAGTATATCTGGGATAAAAATAGTGTACAAGGTTTTTGTCATTTTTTAGTATTTGATTAATTTCTTTTTGGGCAAGCTGTAACTGTGGTTGAGTAATCTTCTCACCGTTGAAAAAAATTGGTAAGGCTATGGGAGTCCCATCTTTTTTTGATTTTTGCATTTCCGGCAGAAACTCCTTGATGGCAGTGGCTGCATTATTAAGGGAGAATGAATTGTTATGTTTTGTGGGTAAGAGGACAACATCGGCAGCATAAACAGCCAGCTGGCTAGTAAATCGCCAATTGGGAGCTGCATCTATAAAGATGTAATCATATTCATATCTAGCTAAGTCTAATTTTCTATGGAGAGTGGATATTTTCATTTTAGAATGATAGTCAAATTCCGTCAGCCCTGCTATTTTAGGATCAGCAGGAACAACATCGAAGGTAATTTGTAGTTTTGTATTCTTAAAAATATAAGGAATAATCACTGATTTTAGATCAATATTCTTATCAGTTAAAGCCTCTTCTAGTAGTCCATTTTGTGGTTTTATGTTTAGGAGAGAGCCAGTTAAATCTCGTTGATTAAAATCAAAGTCTAAAACTAGAACTTTTTTACCTAAAAAAGCAAGAATAGCCGCAAGATTTACGGTTGTGGTGGTTTTGCCTACACCGCCTTTATTATTGTAAACAGTAACCGTTAATGCTTTGGGAGTATTGTCAATTTTTGTCTTGATCAGAGCTACAGTATCATCAATGTTCTCAGGGGTTAGCTCTATGCAAGTAGTGGCAGGAAAAATGGTTTTACCATGTTTTCTAAATAACTGGATGTGTGAACTATTATTGATAATTCCCCATTGGGCTGCTTGACACTTAGTCCCTAATAACTGACGCTTTAACTGATTGACAGTTGCCTTATAACTTGGACTATTTTCAGTTAGGTTAATATCTCTACCCTTTAACTCTATCAGCAGAAAAGGATTACTCTTTGTATGCAGAAAAATATCGTTTGCTAGGTTTCTCCGAGTGGCAAAGTCGGTAATCCCACCGCCTCCCGTTTCGTACTGTGGGATTATCTCCGTGGTTGAAAATCCTAAATATGATATCAGGTAACGTGCAAAGTTGGTGCTAACGATCGCTTCCGACGCATCTTGAGGCAAATGCTGAAGATAAGATTTGAGACTTGTTACTCTGGGGGTGTTATCTTTCATTTGAGTTCACAAACTATAGACTAAAGTTAATGAATCGCTGTTTTTTTTGAGTATAACACTCTATCTCCTCAACCCCTAACCCATTATGGAAAAATTAACTAATCTCGATCGCTTGGCTGAAGAAATTTTAGGTTTAATTCCAACAGAAACGGTGATTATAGCCCTATTTGACGGTGATAGTATTTATTATCGGGCGGGTGCGGGTAAAAACACCGGGGCAATTGTGGGCAAAAGGGGTGATATTGCCACGTCGGGATTGTGTACGGTGGTTTACCAGGGGAGTTGTCCGGTGGTGGTGGGACAAACCCTAGGAGATAATCGCATCCGTCAGGATATAGCGGTGGCTTTGGGGATAAAAACGGCTTTAGCTGTGCCAATTAGGGTTAATAATCGGTTATTTGGTGCAGTAATGCTTTTAAACCGTCTCGATGGTCAGGAATTGACCGATCGAGATAGTTTGTTAGTGGAGGAATATCTGAACTCGCTACTCAGAAATGAGGGATAGAAGCGGTTGGGTAATCCAGTTGAATGCTACGGCGATTTGATGGTTAAGGGTGGGCAGTCGGTAGAGATAGACTAAGCGACGGGTAAGATGGGCAAGGGGACCGGCTAATTCTAGTCCTAAACCGCTAATCGTAGCCTCATCGACTCCGAGGGTCAACATTTCGCCTAAAGGTTGATAACGGAAGGGTAAAGCCGGTTTATCGTGAAAACTCGCCCAAATATTCCAAGCGCAGTAGTCGGACTGTTGAAGGGCGACCTGAGCCGTGGCAGCATAGGGTTTATCCTCTTGATCGCGACTATCGGCCGCATCGCCGATCGCGTAGATGCTGGGGTTTTCGACAGTTTGTAAATATTGATTAACTTTTAGTAATTTGCGCTCATTATGTGCTATGGGCAAATTAGCGAGTAGTGGAGAGGCGATCGGACTAACGGTCCAGAGAATTAGATCAACGGGGATATTGTCGATCTGTCCTTTGTAGTCAAGGGAGAGGCGATCAGCTTGGATATCGGCGACGGTGGTTTCTAGATCTAACCAAACTAGACGTTTTTCTAGGGCTTTTTTGGCGGTGTCGCGGTTAAATTGGGTTGAAGGGCCAAGTATATCGCTATTTCTTTCGATCAGACGAATTCTTCCCCTTTCTCCGAGGCGATCGGCCAGCTTACAGGCTAATTCTACGCCGCTATAACCGCCCCCGATAATGGCGACCCGAATTTTATCGCGATCGGATTGTTCTAGGGTTTTCAGTCGATCCCGAAGACGATAGGCATCCTCTAGACTACGAAAGGGGATAGCGTGGGTTCTGGCCCCGGGTAGGAAGTCAAGGGAAGATTGACCACCGAGGGCGATCACGAGGCGGTCGTAGCATATATCGTTTTGATTGTCAAGGGTTATTTTATGATTATTAACATCGATCGCCGTGACGGTTCCCTGTTGGAAGTCAACGGGGGTATTAGCGAGCAATTCGCTGAAAGGGGGGGCAATTTCCCAGGATTGCAGTTCTGAGGTGACTAATTCGTAGAGAAGGGGAGAAAATAAAAAGCGATCGCTTTTATCAATTAAGGTAATTTGAGGGGGGTGTTGATCGGGCCAAGGTAATTGACTCAAACGTAGAGCAGTAT
>NZ_JADEXI010000102.1:0-11133 GCF_015207185.1 Microcystis sp. LEGE 08355
CCCTTATCAAGGTAGGGTTGATTCATGAATCAACCCTACAATCAATTTTTAATTTAATTATAATCACTTACTTAGGGCTTGCTGAAAAAGTACGGGCGAAGCATTCGGATAGAAAATCTACGGTTTCACCGATAGGTTATGCCCGAATGCTTCGCCCCTACAGGACGCGGGCCGATACAGAACACTAAAACCCTTACCTCGTCTATATTTTATATTTATTCAGTCAACCCTACTTATGCCTACAATAATCATCCAAAAGACCCAAAAACGTCTTTTAATCTATAGAGAAAAACTCACCGATGAACTAGACATAGAATTAGTCAAAATACCATCGGGAACCTTTACAATGGGTTCTTCAGAACAAGAAAGCAGTGATAAAAGTGAAAAGCCGCAACACAACGTCACCCTGAAAAACTTCTTGATGGGTATTTATCCCATTACCCAAGCTCAATGGTTATATATTGCCCAAAGAGAAGATTTAAAAGTAGAGCAAGATTTAAACCCAGAGCCATCATATTTTAAAGGCAGCACAAACCCCGTTGAAATGGTAAGTTGGTTAGATGCCGTAGAATTTTGCCAAAGGCTATCCAAATTAAGTAAAAGAAAATATAGGCTACCAACGGAAGCTGAGTGGGAGTACGCTTGTCGAGCGCAAACCAAACCCTTAAATCTCGACAAAGGAGAAACCTACCCCCCCTATCACTTTGGGGAAATTCTTACCCCAGATTTAGCCAACTATAATAACAATCTCCAAAAAACCACCCCTGTTGGGCAATTCTACGCCAACGACTTTGGTTTATATGATATGCACGGAAATGTCTGGGAGTGGTGTCAAGATGATTGGCGCGAAAATTATGAGGAGATAAAAAAGAGCAAAAAACAGCAAAATCAGGCAGATAAAGTTCTGCGGGGCGGTTCTTGGCCCGACGATCCGTATGGCTGCCGTTCCGCTTTCCGCGGCATCCTCAACCGCCGCTCCGACAACTTCAACGTCGGTTTTCGGGTGGTGTGCGGTGCTGGGAGGACTTTGTAACCCTTTTTCTTGCATGAGTAGAAAACGGGTTTCTCGGAGAAGCCCGTTTTCTGTGGGTTACTCAACGGATTTAGGATAAATTGCTTGTTGAGACGAGACAAGAGGCAACAGTAAAGGGATTGGGGGAAGTTCAACTAATCTAAGAATAAGCGGTTTAAATGCGTCTTAGTTTACATCAACAGCTGCTCAGTTATTAGTATTCTCCCCCATCATTTTTTTCTGGTCTAAAAGATGATTATAGATCACACTTTTGAGAGATTGCCAAAAAGGAACTAATAAAATATTCAGAAGTAAGAAAATAGTAGTCAGACCATAGGGAAACATCGCCATTTGTTGGAAAAAAAGAGGATTTTCTGCGAGCGTTTGCCAGTACTCCGAAGAATTGACCGAAAAGGAAAAGAGAATTTTGACAGAAAAGAAAAAGAGAATTGAAGCCAAAGCCCCTGACAGAAGATAAACTGAAATAATTAATAAACTGGCAATAAATATCAGCATCAGCCCCACAATTCTCCAAGCCGAGTTTTTAGTTAAATGCCAACCTCTCTTGATTGCTTGCCAACTGCCTAAATTATCTTCAATTACTAAGGGCAATTCGGCAATGTAAATGCGAGCAGATAACCAAAGGAAGAAAAAAGGAAGACAGAAAAAAGCCAGTAAAATAAGCAATACACCAAGGATGGGGATAAAACTTACTAGCACCAGAGACAGCGTTATCGGCAAGATTATTGCCGCTCCCAACAAACAGATCAAAACCTGCATCCACCACAAGCGCCACATTTTTGGCTTAACTTTTTTTTCCGCTTGTCCGGCAGTTTCTGGCTGATAAATAATGTCTTGAAAAGCTAATCGTGAGATAACCGCACTATTGAAAAGATACTTAGCGGCCGAGAAAATTTGTACTGGGAAAAGAAATAAACGTAAACCAATATCGCTGCCTTGTTCGGGGGTAATTGTTTGATAAAGTAATTGACTGAGAATTAATTGCAAAATTAAGGGAAGAAGCGACCACAAACAGGCGCGGACAGCAAAGAATACATAAGTTTGGAAGCGATCACGATAAAGACGGAAGGCAGTATTAATCGTATTGCCAATAGTTAAAGGATCGAGGGAATTGTTAGTCACGGCGGGACTCCTTACAGAACGCCACCACTATATTAGGTTAGGTAACTAATCACAGCTAAAAAACTTCCAATTTAATCAATATTTCCAGCAAAGACAACAATTTTGCTAAAGTGGTAGAAATTGGCCAACGATTCAATTCCCCAGTGGAGAAAGTGCGATCGCATTGATGGTCTTAACTCTCTTGGAATCCGGTTCGCGCATGGTAGTAACCGGAGATGTCACCCAAACCGATTTACCGCAACAACAAGAATCGGGGTTAATTGCCGCTCAAAAAATCCTAAAATCAGTAGAAGGGATCGCTTTTTCTTACCTATCGCGGGCCGATGTGGTGCGTCATCCCTTGGTACAAAAAATCGTCTCAGCCTAGGAACAGCACGAAAAATAACAGATTATGGATATTAAAAATGGTTTCGTCGATGCGGTGGGTAATACTCCCCTAATTCGTCTCAATAGTTTTAGCGAGGAAACCGGCTGCGAGATTCTCGGTAAGGCCGAATTCCTTAACCCCGGTGGTTCGGTCAAGGATCGGGCCGCTTTATATATTATTCAAGAAGCGGAAAAAGCCGGTACTCTCCAACCGGGGGGAACCGTTGTCGAAGGAACCGCCGGCAATACTGGCATCGGTTTGGCCCATATCTGCAATGCTAAAGGTTATAAATGCCTGATTATCATTCCCGATACCCAATCCCAAGAGAAAATCGACCTCTTAAGAACCCTTGGCGCAGAAGTGCGTACTGTTCCCGCCGTTCCCTACCGAGATGCCAATAATTACGTTAAATTATCGGGGAGATTGGCCAGTGAGATGGAAAATGCTATCTGGGCCAATCAATTCGATAATCTGGCTAATCGTCGCGCTCACTACGAAACCACCGGCCGGGAAATCTGGGAACAAACCGACGGTAAAATTGATGCTTGGGTGGCTGCCACGGGAACCGGGGGAACCTATGCGGGGGTGGCGATGTTTTTAAAAGACCAAAATCCCCAGGTGCGTTGTGTGGTGGCGGATCCGATGGGTAGCGGTTTATATAGTTATGTGAAAACCGGGACAATTACCCTGGAAGGTAGTTCAATTACTGAAGGGATTGGTAATAGTCGTATTACGGCTAATATGGAAGGCTCACCCATAGATGATGCCATTCAAATTGATGATCCCACTGCCATTAAAGTTGTTTATCAACTATTACAAAAAGATGGTTTATTTATGGGGGGTTCTGTGGGTATTAATGTCGGTGCTGCCGTGGCTTTGGCTAAACAAATGGGACCGGGCCACACCATCGTTACTGTTCTTTGTGATGGTGGGTCCCGTTATCAATCTCGTTTATATAATCCTCAATGGTTGGCTGAGAAAGGATTGGCTTAATCAGGAATTATCGGCTCATAAATTAGTGGAGATAATGGGAGGGGGAGGGCAACAATGAGGGAAGGCAGCAGGGGAAAATGAGGCGCAATGTTTGGCAAGCACTTGAGACAAGATAGACAATAATACTGATAACTATCATTATTAGGAGAATCATCAGATGTCAGTTACTATTGAACAAGACCTCAAGGAAATTTTAGGTTCAATTAATCAGAAGTTAGATAATCTGCAAAAAGATGTTATGGATATTAAAATAGTACAGGCGAGATTAGAGGAAAAAGTCGATAGTTTAGAAAAAGATATTGAAGGAGTAAAAGAAGATACAAAAGAATTAAAAGGCTCTCAGAAAGCCCAGATTTGGACGTTAATCGGCATCTTGGGAACAGCTTTACTAGGAACAGTTATTCGCTATATTATTCTCCCTTTTCCTCAATCATAATTAAGACAATGAATTTTGAACCGCCTTTTGCAACAGTTATTCCTCAATTACAGAAAATCACTGTAGGGGTGAAGCATTTGGGCATAACCTATCGCTGAAATCCTAGATTTTTTATCCGAATGCTTCGCCCCTACCCATCAATTTCCCATCTACCACGCACCACGCCACCACGCCCAACCTACAACCTAACCTACGGCTGATTGAGCAGAATCAGGCAGTTTAGGTGATGGCACGTTTTTAGGCAGATGAATTGCATCATTCAACCTTTATTTTATCTCAGAGAATAAAGAGCTTAGGTTGGGTTGAACGATAGTGAAACCCAACACTTTTAAATAATTGGGTTGGGTTTCGTTCCTCAAACCAGCCTACTTATTGCTAAATTTGTTGGTGTAATTTCGGGTGTGGCTGTGACAGAAAACTATCAGAAAAAGGTTTTTCTGGCTTTTCCCCACGCTCGGCACAAAAAGCTAAGTAATCTTCCACTGAATCAGCAAAAGCTTGCTGCAATTCCGCTACACTCTCTCCCTGAAAAGTGATAACATCTCGGACGTTGGCCACCTCACCGTGAAAGATACCCGCCTCGTCATCAAAAAAAACTACTGCTTCGTAACCTTTACAATTCATTCTAAGCGATAATTGTTTACTGTTCACTGCTAAAGGGTAATTCCGAGAAATCTATCTCACCTATTTGATCGATTACCCAGAGAGGATAGCAGTCATAATCTGCCATTAACTTAATTTTTTAAATTATTATCATTGGGGCAATGGTGGCAATAGAGACTGCAATTGTTCTAGCAAAGGAGAAAGTCTTACTGTAATAATATTCCAGACAATTTCTGGTTGAACCTGATCGTACTGATGGCTAATAATATTTCTGAGGCCAATAATTCCCCTCCAATCAATTTTGGTGTGTTTTTGTTGAAAAGTCTCAGGAATTC
The DNA here is from genome assembly GCF_015207185.1 of Microcystis sp. LEGE 08355. Taxonomy (NCBI): domain Bacteria; kingdom Bacillati; phylum Cyanobacteriota; class Cyanophyceae; order Chroococcales; family Microcystaceae; genus Microcystis; species Microcystis sp. LEGE 08355. Next base: position 4,890 of record NZ_JADEXI010000102.1, read on the forward strand.
TACGGGCTGCTTCTCCTAAAATTTCTAATTATCTTTCCACAGCACTTTGTAACAAAAGACTCTTGGAATATTCTTCCAAAGAAACATCTTGAATAAATTCTTGGATATTAGTAATAGCTTCGACCATATCCCAAAGATATCCAGCCTCACGACTGTTCATGACGATAAATTAGCTGATGAGTTTTTAAAATTTCGTAACGACGATAGGGGTTTTTCAGTCCCTCTTGATTAACCAAGTCAACTTTGCGTCCGAATATCTCCTCTAATTCTTCTTTCATCTGAACAATATCAAACAAATCCCAGCCATGATTGGGAGCAAACTTATAAAGAACATCAATATCACTATCAACTCGAAAGTCTTCCCTTAATACTGAACCAAATAAAGACATTTCAAGAATTTTCCAATGTTGACAAAAATTAGTAATTTTGCTTAAGATAACTTGAGCTTGTTTTTTCTTAAAACCAGAATTTAACAAGATTTTTTCGGCCTTGTTGGTGGTTATTTTAACAACCTTCGCTGTAATAGCTTGTTTCATTGGTGAGCAAAATCCCCCAAATTATCCTTGACAAAACACTTAAGATCGTTAAGGTTACAGTAACCCGCCATGTAAAGTCGGCTGGTAGGCTACACCAACATTAACACACCCTAGGAGATCGGCGCTCACTTTTTCGTCCGTAGTCTGATCGTAGGTTAGGCCAAACGATAGTGAAACCCAACATTTTTAAATCATTGGGTTGGGTTTCCTTCCTCAACCCAACCCACGGCTTTTTAACAACCGATAACTGTTTCATTTTTCATTGTCCTTAACAAAATTTAACACTACCTCAATTTTTTCAAAAAAATCGACCCGCCACTAGGCGGGAAAAAGAGAAAAAGTAAAAAAGGGTAAAAAAGGGTAAAAAGAGAAAAAGGGTTACAGAGTCCTCCCGGCACCGCACACCACGCGAAAACCGTTGAAGATGAAGAGGTCGGCGCGCCAATCGTCGAAGCTGCGGAAAGCGGAACGGCAGAAAACCGGAAGGTCGAACCAAGAACCGCCCCGCACTATTTGATAATCATTATCATTTGTCAGCCAAGCACTGCCATCTTTTGGCGCTCCGATATAGTTATCGTGCCAATCGTCTTCGCACCACTCCCAAACATTGCCACTCATGTCATGGAGTCCCCAAGCATTGGGCTTTTTCTGGCCCACAGGATGAGTTGTCCCCTGAGAATTTCCGTTATACCAAGCGTAATCTCCTAACTGATTAGCATCATCACCGAAATAATAGCGAGTAGTAGTCCCCGCACGACAAGCATATTCCCATTCCGCTTCTGTGGGGAGGCGATAGGTTTTCCCGGTTATTTGACTCAATTTCTGACAAAAAGCTTGAGCATTGTTCCAACTAACACTTTCTACCGGATTTTGGGGATTATTTTTAAAGAGAGAGGGATTTGTTCCCATTACCGCTTGATATTGTGCCTGAGTGACTGGATATTTCCCAATCGCAAAACTGTTGACTTTAACTTGGTGTGGAGGCTTTTCCCAATCCCTAGCATCGCGATCACTATCAGGAGAGCCCATGAGAAATTGACCTGCTGGTAAGTTCACCATTTCCAGTGTTATTCCCTTGGGTAGGTTTTCTGTAAATGGGGTTGGCTTTGTAAACCTGACAGATACAGGACTTGGAGAAGGAGGAGGAGTAGGATTCTGACGAAACAACTGAGCGAAAATATTACTAGCGACTGTCCCTACTGTAACTAACCCCAAATTTATTAAGACTTTACGACGCGACCATCTTTGAGGAGGTATAGGTGAAGGAGATGATTTAATCGATATTGGGGGAGGTGGTGGAGCTACTTTAGGTGACGGTGTAGATGTCACAGTAGCGATACTTTTGCTTGCAAAAATATCAAAATTTAAATCACTAAATCGCTCACACCAATAACACTTTCCGTAACTGCGACTGTAGTAATGATTATCAACTTTGCCACAGCGTATAACCTCATTTAATGCAACTTCCAAAGTATCGCACCATTCCTTAGCCGTCGGTCGTCTGTGGGGGAATTTATGTCCCTCATTAAAACAGCGCAAAAATAAGGCGTGTAAGTCGGGATGTAAAATATTTAATGGGATTGTTGTATTACTAGGTACAAGCAATTTATCCCCAGAAAAAGGCCAGAGTCCCCGTCGAATTAGTTCCGACTGTTCCAGGGAATCCCCTCCTCCTTGCCACAATCCCCGAAACGGCGGCCCGCTAAATAATAGATAATAAATAACAACTCCTAATCGAAAGCGATCATGCACTTCTGTTTGATCTACATCTGCTAGATTCACTCCGATTAATTCCGCCGGTGTAAATCCTTCTGAGCCAACTAAACACCGATATATTTTACCGCTATAGGGATCTGATACTTGAAATGAATCTGTATCAATAATTGTAGGCAACGCCCGATTATTCACCAAGATATTTTCTAGCTTGATGTCTCCCAAAACATAACCTTTAAGGTGAATTGCTTGGATAATAGCGGCTATATTCCGCGCTACTACATGAAGAAAATACCAATTAGTTTCTAACTTGTATTGTTTTCTCAATTTGGGGGTACAAAGCTTTAATAATGTTTCTGAACCCACCACTTCTGGCATTAAAAAACCAGCGACTTTTCCCTGGTTATCTTCTAAGATAGAATAGGGCCAAGCGAAGGAAATATGGTTAAGATGAGCATTAGGATCCCCAGGCCGATTTCTCACCATTAACTGTAATTTATCAACCCTTTCATTATGGGGATTGTGGTAGATTTTCGCTAAGTACCCATTAAAGTTAGTGTGCCATACTTTCGCTTCGCCACTGTCGGCCATTTCTTGCGTCAGGGTAATCAAGCGATTCTGTAGTTGACAGCGATAAGTTAAAGACATCAAAAAATCTCCGAGTATTTATGCTGTTCAGTCCCATCGTAGTTGGGTTGAACAATAGTGAAACCCAACATTTTTTAATAATTGAGTTGGGTTTCGTTCCTCAACCCAACCTACAGATACTTTCATTATGGGGATTGTGGTAGATTTTCGCTAAGTACCCATTAAAGTTAGTGTGCCATACTTTCGCTTCGCCACTGTTGGCCAATTCTTGCGTCAGGGTAATCAAGCGATTCTGTAGTTGACAGCGATAAGTTAAAGACATCAAAAAATCTCCGAGTATTTATGCTGTTCAGTCCCATCGTAGGTTGGGTTGAACGATAGTGAAACCCAACATTTTTTAATAATTAAGTTGGGTTTCGTTCCTCAACCCAACCTACAGATTACTTTTGATAGATTTTTTGCTCACGATTGTTTGGGGTAGATGTAATCAAATCAGGTTCATTGTTTTTTACTGCTGCTGCTGTTCCATCACTTCCCGCAAGATGTAGTTAATTTGTGTCTCATATCCTTTCCCTTGAGCTTTTAACCATTCTAATATATCTTGATCTAGTTGGATGGTTAATTGCTGCTTTGATGTCGAAAAAGATACTGTTTCTTGGGTAAAGAATTCATCACCTAACGGCGGAATATCAGAATAATCGATATTCTCATCCGTCATCGCATCAATTCTCTTCAAGTCGCTTTTGATAGATTTTTTGCTCACGATTGTTTGCCTTTCTCATTGAGATTATACGAGTTTTATTAGAGCGAGGGGTATGGACGATTAAGACAACTCGACCTTTCAATTTGCCAAGCGTAATATATCTTATCTCACCATAAACGAAACGGCTATCCTCGAAGGTAACACATTTACCACCAAAAACTAGCGGTGCATCCTCAAAACTCAGTCCGTGCTTCTCTAAGTTAGCGTCGCTCTTGTCTTGATCCCATTCGTACTTCATTGTTTGAGGTAGATTCGTTAATATTAGCTTCCAAGGTAGTGCCTTAGTCCCATCGTAGGTTGGGTTGAACGATAGTGAAACCCAACATTTTTTAATAATTGAGTTGGGTTTCGTCAAATCAATTCCTGTAAAATAGCTTCGATTTGTCCTTTTAGAGGAGGAATGTCATTTTTAACAATATCCCAAATAATCTCTAGATTGATACGAAAATATTCATGAATAGTTAAGTTTCTTAGATCGCTGGCATCTCGCCAAGGAACTTCGGGATATCTTGCTTTAAATTCTTGAGAAGTTGCTCTAGCTGCTTCACCAATAATTTGTAAATGATAGACAATCCAAGTTTGAATTAATTCTTGTTGTTCAAACAGGGTTTTTCCCTGTCGAGCATACTTTTCTAAACGCTCAATTGCTTCTAAAATATCCCGCAAGCGTTCGCTATCATCTCTCATAGTGGTATTGCTTCTTTTAGTACCCGCTCTCTGATTCTATCTTTAAGTCCCTGTTCGGTAACAATATCAACTTTACAGCCTAACAAGGCTTCAAGTTCTCGGATTAACGGCAAGGGAAACCAGGGACTCCGACGTTCGCTACAATAATCAATTAATAAATCAATATCGCTTTTTTCGTCAGCTTCTCCCCGTGCAACAGAACCAAAAATTCGCACGTTATTTGCGCCGTGTTTAGCCGCAATAGCAATAATTTTTTCTCGTTTGTTTTTGAGTAATTCGTCAATTTTCATGATTTACTTAGTCCATAGTCTTATCATAGGTTGGGTTGAACCAGAGTCAGAAACCGGGTTTGTCAAACAAACCCGGTTTCTAAACAAAAAGCTAGGAGTAAGGTTTTATCATCGGTTGTTAACTTATTTAAATCCTCCCGCTCTAAAAATTCTTTGAGGTCTTCATTCAACGGAGTTTCTGTCTGTTGCAAATATTCCTCTAATGGCTGAAAAAAAGGCGGAAAAGGCTGCCAATTTTTATAATCGATCGATACCTTTTCCACTCCATCTGTCGCCACACAAATAAACGCAACTGGCTCATTTAAAACTTTTATTTGCATATCCTCCAAAGCATTACTAGAAGTAACAAAAGTGGTTTCATTGATGTATTCCCCCTTGTCAGGCTGCAACAATAACTGATAATTTCCTCCCAGAGGTTTGAACACAATAAAACCGTCTCCTATCTGCATCGATGCTAACCGTTTTGAAGTAACCAAAACAACCAGTAAAGTTGTCGCTAGATCATTAATGTCTAACTCTTCTTTTTCGGCTTCTTCTTGGAGAATTTGCTGAACATAAGCCAACAGTTGCCGGAATATTTCCTTTAATTCGGCTTCAGTTCCAGTGGCAGCTAATGCTGTTTTTTTGAAATTTTCCTCTAAAAATTGCAGCGCTGCTTTAACTGTTATTTCTGCACCTAAATCCGAATGTTTGGCACTACCGGCCCCATCGGCCACGGCTCCAATCAAAACATCCTGACCCAATACCTTATAATCACCATAATCTTGACAGGGTAATCCCGTTTGGACGTGAAAACTACCGACCACCGACTGACATAATGTTCTCCACATAATTAACTGTCCTCTAGGTGGTAATTTGTCCCCAATTCACTGGTGGTAAAGTGATCGCCGCTCCAATTTTACCACCAGAAACTCGTTTCATTGAGTTACTTAACCACTGAAATAAATCCCGAAAATCTAAACCATTGAGTAACACGGGGGGATTATTAGAAATCTGTTTGAGCTTCTCCATATCAGCACCCTGAACACCTACAGAAAAAAATAAAACCCGATTTTCTGCTTCTGCTTGTTTTACCCGTTGCGCCGCCAGATTCCATTGATCCGTAGGCGCACCATCAGTAATTAAAAATATCCAGGGGCGATAATATTGGATACCATGATTTCTATAAATCGCTTTACGATCTTCGATTAAATCTAAGGCCAATTCAATCGCTTGTCCCATGGGGGTTAAGTCTCCTGCGCTTAAAGTAGGTGGCGTAAATTGGTCAATCCCGACAAAATCTTGCACGGTTTTAACCCCTCCCTTACCAAAGGTAACAATGGCAGTTTCTACACTCAACGTCGCTTGGGTATCCCGCATCACATCCTGCTGAAAGGTTTTGATACCATCATTGAGAGCCTTAATCGGTTCCCCTGACATTGAACCAGAGGTATCTAGTAGTAGTACCACAGGACAGCGATTTTCCTGGTTTTCGAAAAATTCAGCCACACCAATCGGCATTTTTTGCAAGCCTCCTAATTTTTTGAACTGGGGGAACTATGGGAGTTTTAGCAATTGGGATTATCTACTTTTTGTCCTATTATATTATCTCTGCCAGTCCCATCAGAAAAGATAGCTTTCCCTTAAGCAGGCAGATCTTAAAAGTTGCCAGACACCCCCATTATTAA
>NZ_JADEXI010000103.1:0-11085 GCF_015207185.1 Microcystis sp. LEGE 08355
GCATTACCCCATCTAATCTTTATGCGCGAGAAATTACCCGATCCCGTTTCTCCCAAATTTCTGCAATACTTTTTAACCGCTTTTACCAATAATAAATCTCTCTATAGCGCCGTACATGAAGCCCAAAAAAATCTCCACGATGACTGGGAAAAAGACTATCCCTGTGCCAGTTGGTTGCCCGTAGTTTGCCCCAATCCCACCGAAGAACCCCCCACTTGGCATAGTTTTAGTAACTCCCCTAAAAAACAACAAAATTGGCGACGATTTGCTCTAACTTTCGGTTTAGGTTTAGCCGTAACGATGACAGGCTTGGCAATAAGAGAAACAGGAATTTTAGAACCCTTAGAATTAAATATTTATGATCGTCTGATGCAACTAAAACCCAAAGATAAACCCGATGACAGATTATTAATTATTACCATTGATCGCCAAGATTGGGAATATCAAGATCGCATGGGTATGAAAAGACCAACAATACCAGGAAGCGATCGAAAACGTTCCCTCGCAGGAGAAGCATTATCGCAGCTTTTAAATAAATTACTGCCCTACGAACCGCAAATTATCGCCTTAGATATCCTCCGTCCCATCGCTGCCAGTCAAGATTATCCACCCCTAGCCAAACAATTACAAAATACTCCTAATTTTATCTCGATTTGTAAGTTTAATAATTACCCGCAACCGGACGGATTTCCCCCACCCCCGGAACTGCCAAAAAATCAGAGTGGTTTTAGTAACATAGTCCCAGACGAAACCATTGCCGGAGTTCCCCGAATTCGTCGTTTTTTATATCAGGCAAAACTCGATCGCACCTCTCCCTGTCTTCCCCCGGATTCTTTGGCCACAGTTGACTCAATATCCTGTAATTTTAAAGATTATGCTCCTAGTTTTAGTCTCCTAATTGCCAAACGATATCTAGAATCCCAGAATCAAGATTTTGACTGCAATAAACTGCAGCGGGGAATTCTAGAAATTAATATCGGGGATACTCATCTTGGTGACTGGCTACAATCCAACCGCGGCCCCTACAGAACCAGTCAATCCGATACCCGATCCGGCCGTCAAGTTATGCTCGCTTACCGTCGAATCGCCGATAATGGCAGCGATGCAATCACAAAAATTGCCCCGAAAAAATCTCTCCAACAGGTTTTAGATCCGCGTTTTAATCCCGAATCGGTCCGGGGAAAAATTGTCCTGATTGGAGTAACAGAACCCGGGATCGATGATTTTTTAACCCCCTTTAGTCGCAACCCATCGGAAGCAATTCCGGGGGTTTATTTGCACGCGCACGCGGTCAGTCAAATTCTCGATACAATGACAGGAAAACGTACCTCGATCGCTTTCTGGAATCCCCTACAGGAGGCTTTCTGGGTGCTGGGTTGGTCTCTGGTGGGGGGATTATTAACGTGGCGTTTTCTTCGGGTAAAAACGGTACTTTTGACAGTGGCGATTGCTGTGATTTCCCTTACTGGTATCGGTTGGCTTCTCTTTAGTTATTTCGGTCTCTGGGTTCCGATTATCCCCCCAGCGATCGCACTTCTCACCACCTCCGGTATCTTCTTTTTTCTTCGTTCTTACTACTTAAAATAGCTAGGTAAGGCTTGCTGAAAAAGTACGGGCGAAGCATTCGGATAGAAAATCTCCGGTTTCACCGATAGGTTATTGCCCGAATGCTTCGCCCCTACAGGACCCGGGCCGATGAAGACGCAAGGTTTTGAAGCACGATTCTCTCAAAATCTTGCACCTGTTTCACGAGAAAAACGACAAAACTCTTACCTTGCCTACATTTCACATTTATTCAGCAAACCCTAGGTAACAGCCATGATCAAACCTTCGATCGCCCTCATCCTTCTTTTCTCCCTACTGCCTCAACCTGGGTTAACCCTTATCACCCCGGCTGCCGGAAATATTTCTAATGATCCCATTCTGACGGCACAGGGCGATCAGGAGCTTACCGAGGAGCAATTCCTACAACGAGTCACCGTTCGGATTACTAGCGAGACAAATCGGGGATCAGGGACGATTATCGCTAAAAAAGGCGATAATTACCTTATCCTAACCAACGCCCACGTTACCCGCAACACGAAAACCCTACAGGTACAAACTTACGACGGCCACAGCCGTGCGGCCCGCATTGTCCCCAATTCCCTATCGGAGAATCAAGATCTCGCTCTGCTGGAGTTTAGCGATACCCGGGACTATGCGATCGCCACCATCGCGGAGTTTACCATCAATCAAAACAGCATCGGTTTAGAAGTGGTGGCCGCGGGATATGTTGCCGAAACGGGACAGTATCGGACGACAAAGGGAACCCTCGAACAGGTGAGCGATCGACCCCTCCGGGATGGCTACAGCGTCGGTTATAGTGGCGATATCGTGCAGGGAATGAGTGGCGGCGGCATTTTTGTCGAGCGGGATTTAATCGGCATTAACGGGCGATCGGCCCATCCGATTCTCTCTAACTACATCTACGAGGACGGTACAAAACCCACAGACGCAGAAATCCAACAGATGAGAGCGGTTAACTGGGGCATTCCCCTTCATACCCTATTAACCTACATCCGGCCCGAAATCCTCAGCGCCTATAACCTACCCCTACCGCAGGTGAACCCCGATATAGAAACCACCGCCCCTACTGACTATATCGCCGAATTAGAAGCGAAAGCGAAGGGTTTCACCGTCCGGATTGATAGTAGCAGTAAAACCAATGGAAGTGGCGTAATTGCCAATGGAAGTGGCGTAATTATCGCTAAAGAAGGGAATATTTACACCGTCCTAACCGCCGATCACGTCCTTTGCGGAGAAATGGCACGCACCGACAGCTGTGCTGATTACACCTACACCGTCGTCACCAGCGACGGCAAAACTCGAAACATCGAGAAAAGCACCATCATCCGGCAGAAAGGGGTAGATTTAGCAGTTTTTCAGTTTGAAAGCCTGGACAATTATCCCGTTGCGGAAATAGCGAATTATAACCCAAATACCGATGATTTTGTTTTTGCCGCAGGCTTCGCCAAAATTGGACAAAATCCCTCGAAATGGTTGTTTAGTGGCGGTAGAATTAACGATAAAGAACGGGGATTAATACAAACCCGCCAAAGTGACTTAAGCAATGAACAAGGAGGAACATTACAAAGTGTTGCTTCTTTAGAAGGAGGGTATGAATTAGTTTATACCAGCATCACATTTGGGGGCATGAGTGGCGGTGCAGTCTTAGACTCCCAGGGGAGAGTAATAGGGATTCATGGAAGTTCGGAAACAGCAGGGGTAACGGAAATTCAGTTAGGGTATAGTTTAGGGATTCCCATTAGCACTTTTATCGGATTGCAAGAAAGATTCAAGGTAAAACCGCAATTATTAACCACTGCTCAAACCCAAGTTAGTCCGCAACAAAAACTAGAAATTATTCAAGCGATTACTGGTGTTATTGTTCCTAATACCAATGCGACGGCGGATATTTGGATACAAAGGGGAGGACAATTATGGCGGTTACGGAGGCATGAGGAAGCAATTAAAGCCTTTGATGAGGCGATTAAGCAAAATGACCCCAAGAATGTCTATTTAGCCTGGTATGGGAAGGGATTAGCGTTATTTGCTTTAGATAAATATCAACCAGCTATAGAAGCTTTGCAACAAGCGATTAATACCTTACCTAAAGGGGAAGATTTAAAGAACTTTCACAGTAGTATTTTACAACAGCAAAGTGGAGTTTATCGCTCTTTAGGTGACTTCTCAACAAGTGCTGGTAGAGAAAGAGAAGCCAGAGAAAATTATGAGCAAGCCTTAACGGTGATTAATCAGGCGATTTCTCTGGTCCCTAATAACCCCAATTCCTATAATGAGAAATACGGAGTATTAGATAAATTAAAACGCTATGATGAGGGATTAGCGGCGATTAATCAGGCAATTAATCTCGCTCCCCGTGCTGCTTGGTATTACAATCGGGGGGTTCTTTACTATAACCAACAAAAATACGATTTAGCCCTCTCTGACTGGAACAAAGCCATTGAACTTAATCCTAATTTTGCTGGGGCTTACTACAATCGGGGGCTTCTTTACTATAACCAACAAAAATACGATTTAGCCCTCTCTGACTGGAACAAAGCCATTGAACTTAATCCTAATTTTGCTCTGGCTTACAACAATCGGGGGGTTCTTTACCGTCTCCAAGAAAAATACGAATTAGCTTTAGCTGACTGGAACAAAGCTATTGAACTTAATCGTAATTTTGCTATGGCTTACTACAATCGGGGGCTTCTTTACAAAGACTTGCAGAAATACGATTTAGCCCTCTCTGACTACAGCAAAGCCATTGAACTTAATCGTAGTTATGCTATAGCTTACAACAATCGGGGGGTTCTTTACTTTAACCAACAAAAATACGAATTAGCTTTAGCTGACTGGAACAAAGCTATTAAAATTAATCCTAATGATGCTGATGCTTACAACAATCGGGGGGTTCTTTATGCCCTGACAAGAGAGTTTCCAAAAGCCCTTGCTGATGCCGAAAAAGCCTCAGAATTATATCGTCAACAAGGGAATGAAGCAGGTTATCAAAAAGCTCAAAAACTAATCAGCATGATTCGCCAAGAAATGAGTAAAAATTAGAGTCCGTAGGTTGGTTTGAGCGAATAAATATGTTAAAGAAAACCTCTCAATTCTCAGGAAAAGCGAAACCCAACACCCAACACCTAAATCCGTCTGAATCTTTTTGTTGGGTTTCCTTAGGTCTATTGTTGGGTTTCGTGCCTCAACCCAACCTACTTTAGTTTCCTTGGGTCTGTTGTTGGGTTTCGTGCCTCAACCCAACCTACGGTAGAAACCCAACACCCAACACCTAAATCCGTCTGAATCTTTTTGTTGGGTTTCCTTGGGTCTGTTGTTGGGTTTCGTGCCTCAACCCAACCTACGGTAGTTTCTTTGGGTGTATTGTTGGGTTTCGTGCCTCAACCCAACCTACGGTAGAAACCCAACACCCAACACTGAATCTTTTTGTTGGGTTTCCTTGGGTCTGTTGTTGGGTTTCGTGCCTCAACCCAACCTACGGTAGTTTCTTTGGGTGTATTGTTGGGTTTCGTGCCTCAACCCAACCTACGGTAGTTTCTTTGGGTGTATTGTTGGGTTTCGTGCCTCAACCCAACCTACGGTAGAAACCCAACTGATGAAAAGGTGATGCGGGTTTTACAACAATTAGGGGGATAAGTGGGGAGGGGTGAATTATCAGTAGTTAGTTTTTTCTAGTCTAGTCTGTTAATTGTTCATTAAAAAACCTTCGGGATGGATGTTATTTTATGACCTTAAAACAACTCATACAAGACAAACGAGAGGATATCCTAAAAATTGCCACTAAACATGGTGCTTTTAATGTGCGTGTATTTGGTTCCGTTGCTAGAGGAGAGGAAACCGAAAATAGTGATATTGATTTTTTAATTGATTATGATTTAGCTAAAACATCCCCTTGGTTTCCCGGTGGATTATTAGTTGATTTAGAGGCTCTCTTAGGGTGTAAAGTGGATGTAGTAACTGAAAAAAGCCTTCATCATCTAATTAAACAGCGAATCTTAAAGGAGGCAATTAAGTTATGAATGAAGATCGAGTTTATCTTGAATATATTTTAGACTGTATTGATAAAATTAAGGACTATTCCCAAGGGGGAAAACAGGAGTTTTTTGCTAATTCAATGATCAGCGATGCTATCATTAGACGCTTACAAACTTTGGCAGAATCAACTCAAAGGCTTTCGGAGGAATTAAAGGCAAATATTCCCAATGTTGACTGGCGTAATATTTCTGGTTTTAGGAATATTTTAGTACATGATTATTTAGGGGGAATTGACCTTAATACAGTTTGGGAGGTGGTAGAAAATTATTTGGATGATTTGAAAGAACAGATTTTAAGGCATCTAGAATCAGTTTCTTAGGTTGGGTTGAGGGAATAAATAGGTTAAAGAAAACCTCTCAATTCTCAGGGAAAGCGAAACCCAACACCCAACACCTAAATCCGTGTGAATCTTTTTGTTGGGTTTCCTTGGGTCAACCCAACCGACGGTAATTGCTATGATTACTAGGTTCGGTAGAGCCGATTTTTTTAAGCATTTAACATTTAAGCACCCAATCTTCCTTCTAAAATGCCAATGATGGACAAATCCTCATCTAAGGTTTCCCAATGTAATCCCGTGCCATCACAAATTAACTCAACCTCTGCTAATTGTTCAAAGGTTGCTTTTGATAAGCGTTTATTTTTATAAGCAGGAAAACGAATTTCTCTATCGTCTTCTAAACGAATACAAATCCATTTATCTTCAACCCAAACTTTTTGAGCTTTTACTATGCTTTCATGTACCAAATACATCGTGCTATTTCCTCCGTATTATTTCTATATTTTCTGTAATGATAACTTCAGCCCGAACAATTTCTTTGGTTTTTAGACCTTTAGCATAATCCAATTCTAGCGGCTCTAGCCAAAATTTAGCATATCCGCCGCCCCGTCGAACGTGAACGTGCATGGGTTCATTGCCTTCTGGCATAGAAAAAGAAAACATAGCCTTCCAGTCTGAAAATTTCTGGCATGAGGTTAAAGCTTATTTGGCTGGATTTGGCCAAGCATGAAATGTAACGCACCACCAATTTTATAATATTCAGTGGGTTATGCTACAGTGCTTGTCATCTTGGTGCGATCACTGTTTTAGAGGACGAAAAGCGATCGCATCCTTTCCGAGGTTGGGTCATCGGAACGAAACCCAACACCTAAATCCGTCTGAATTAGCGAACGCCAATTTTGTCGGCTGCATTAACGAAGTGTAAAGCGGCAATCTCGCTGCCAAGCCCGATAATAAAGCTGATCGTGGATTGGGAGCAATTCAGTTATAATAGGGGTTAACTTAATATCGTTAGCAACGCAGAATGAGGATTTCACCATGAGGATTCCATATACGTATTGGAAAGAATCAGATGGGATGTTCTTGGGCTATTTGAATGAATTTCCCGATCATTGGACCCAAGGTGTTGACTTAGAAGAATTAATCGAAAACTTGGTCGATCTCTACAGAACATTTACTACGGAAGAAATCCCCGGAATCAAGAGAGTTGCAGAGTTTGAAATCGCATGAAAAGGCATGATTTAATTGCACAATTAGAGCAAGCTGGCTGCTATTTGATTAGACGTGGAGGGAAACACGATATTTACCATAATCCAGATACTGGAAAAACAGAACCAATTCCCAGACATCGAGAAATTAATGAGCGATTGGCTAAAAAGATTATCAAAAGTCTTACAGGCGACAGATAAATTCACAGTGCGAATCAAACAAGGCTACAAGGAAGCAAAGGATCTATGGAAAAATGATTACTATATGATTTAAAAAAGGGCGATCATATCGTTTCGTAGTAGTTTCGTAGGTTGGGTTGAGGAACGAAACCCAACAAATCCACCAGTTATGCTTTGTTGGGTTTTCCTTTGGTCAATCTAACCGACAAGGGAGATTATGCGCCAGAATAATCAATACTTATTATGCAGTATCGAAGGGCAAAAATTGAGGGAGGAACTTACTTTTTTACTCTTGTCACTCACAAGCGTAAAAAATTCTTGTGCGAACCAGAAAATATCTCCCTCTTGCGAGAAGCATTTCGCTACGTTATGCAACGTCACCCATTCACAATCGATGCCATTGTCATTTTACCCGACCACCTGCACTGCATTTGGACTTTACCCGAAGGTGATGCCAATTTTTCCACTCGTTGGCGTTTAATAAAAAGCTATTTTAGTCGTAACTGCGATTCACAATATCACGGAAAAATGAATACTTCGAGAGAGAATAAAAAAGAACAAACTATCTGGCAAAGACGGTTCTGGGAACACTTAATCAAAAACGAGCAAGATTTCATTTTTCATGTAGATTACATTCATTATAATCCCGTAAAACATCGATTAGTTAATGCTCCTTCAGCTTGGGAATATTCCAGTTTTCACCGTTATGTTCAACAAGAAATCTATCAGATTGACTGGGGTGCAAATGAAGAAATCATCTTTCCGGTGCAGGTTGGCTATGAATAGAGCGATCGCATCGTTTCCTAGGTTGGGTCATCGGAACGAAACCCAACAGCCAACACCTAAATCTGTCTGAATCTTTTTGTTGGGTTTCCTTGGGTCTATGGTTGGGTTTCCTGACTACTGTAGAGTCCGTAGGTTGGGTTGAGCGAATAAATAGGTTAAGGAAAACCTCTCAATTCCCAGGAAAAGCGAAACCCAACAGCCAACACCTAAATCTGTCTGAATCTTTTTGTTCGGTTTCCTTGGGTGTATTGTTGGGTTTCGTGCCTCAACCCAACCTACGGTAGTTTCCTTGGGTGTATTGTTGGGTTTCGTGCCTCAACCCAACCTACGGTAGAAACCCAACACCCAACACCTAAATCTGTCTGAATCTTTTTGTTGGGTTTACTTGGGTGTATTGTTGGGTTTCGTGCCTCAACCCAACCTACTTTAGTTTCCTTGGGTTTATTGTTGGGTTTCGTGCCTCAACCCAACCTACGGTAGTTTCCTTGGGTGTATTGTTGGGTTTCGTGCCTCAACCCAACCTACGGTAGAAACCCAACACCCAACCCCTAAATCTGTCTGAATCTTTTTGTTGGGTTTACTTGGGTGTATTGTTGGGTTTCCTTACGTCAACCCAACCTACGGTAGAAACCCAACACCCAACACCTAAATCTGTCTGAATCTTTTTGTTGGGTTTCCTTGGGTCAACCCAACGGACGATAATTGCTATGATTACTATAATCCGTAGTCGTGGTCTTTTATATGCCGAATTAAAACAAACCGAAAAAGCAAAAATTGATCTACAACAAGCAGCTATATTATTCCACCAACAGAATAATATGGCAACTTATGAAAAGGTGATGCAACTTTTACGCAAATTAGGGAGGTGACAAATGATAAAAACACCCGTTGATTTATACCGTAGAGGTAATGCTACATCTCCCAGAATGGATCATGTTCGTCCTAACAAAGATATTGCTATCTATGAAAATAATGGGCAAATATGGGTAAAAGAAACCCTTGTCGATGGACAAACACCGGGGGGAATTTCGACCTTTTCCCTTCAGGGAATAGGAAACAACTGGTGGAAACTAGATCGGGTAATTTCTATTCCCAGTGAGCTAGAATTAATTAATGATCGAGGTAATCACTGGTTATGGAAACCCTTATTTCCTATGTCAATAGAAACCTATCAACAAGCTTTAAGGGTAATTGGTGAATTTTTTTATCGTGTAAGTTGAGGTAAACTATGAAAACTCTATCATTTAAAGACATCCAATTTATTATCGAAGCTCTCGAATCCCTTCTCAAAAATTATAGTGACCGTATTCAACAAATAGAAGCTCTCGAAAACTATGAAGATGAAATTTCAGACTTAAGTAATGATTCTCTATTTTTACAAGAATTAATTACTGACTTACAAAATCAACAAACACAAGAATTGGCTCTACTTGTGCCAGAATTTGATTTGCAAAAAATGTCTTTACAAACATTAATTAAACAAGGAAAAAACCTGTCAATTGAGGAAAAATTAATCTTAGTGGAATCTCTAACTTCATCAATCCGCGAAGAATATAATCTAATGCGAACCTGAAATGAGAAATCAATGATTACTTATTTAGCCACCGTTCATAAAGATAACCATAGTGATTATGGGGTACAATTTTATGACTTTCCGGGTTGTATTAGTGCAGGAGAAACCATCGAAGAAGCGAAAAAAATGGCAACTGAAGCCTTAAAAGGTCATATTTCCTTCATGTTGGCAGATGGGGACGAAATTCCCACCCCTAGCACCCTCGAAACCATTTTAACCGACGCGGATCATCAAGATGCGATCGCTTTTCTACTCATTGAGGTATCAGAAGCTATTTTAAAGCATCAGGAATTGTGTGTAAAAAACTAGGTGCAGTCTCTAGCTTGGTTTGAGCGAATAAATATGTTAAAGAAAACCTCTCAATTCTCAGGGAAAGCGAAACCCAACACCCAACACCTAAATCTGTCTGAATCTTTTTGTTGGGTTCCCTTGGGTGTATTGTTGGGTTTCCTTACGTCAATCCAATCGACTTTAGTTTCGTAGGTTGGGTTGAGCGAATAAATATGTTAAAGAAAACCTCTCAATTCTCAGGAAAAGCGAAACCCAACAGGCAACACCTAAATCTGTCTGAATCTTTTTGTTGGGTTTCCTTGGGTTTATGGTTGGGTTTCCTTACGTCTAGTTTCGTAGCTTGGGTTGAGCGAATAAATATGTTAAAGAAAACCTCTCAATTCTCAGGGAAAGCGAAACCCAACAGGCAACACCTAAATCCGTCTGAATCTTTTTGTTGGGTTTCCTTGGGTTTATTGTTGGGTTTCCTTACGTCAACCCAACCTTGTATGATGATTAGCGGCTAATTCATCGGCAATAAGAGACTCCCCCGCTCTTTGAAGGCTTGAAATAGCCAAATCTTGAAGCCTTTGTCAAACCTGAGCTTATTTTTTCGAGAAATTACTGCATTTTTAACATCCATTCTACCGCCCGTTCATACAGTTCTAAATTACCAGTTTTTATCAAAGCATTAGCGGCTTTTTGCAAATAGTTAAGGCTCGCTACTCGACTACTAGGATTTTTATCATCGTAGGTGGCAAGAGCCAAGTTATAATAAGCTTCGCCATAATTTGGCTGATAAGTAATTGCTAATTGATAATCAGCGATCGCTTCCTTCTTATCGCCTATTTTTTCCTTAACTAAACCTCGATTATAGTAAGCTTCAGCATAGTTAGACTGGAGAGAAATAGCCATATTTAAATCCTCCAAAGCACCAGCATTATCTCCCAAATCAAAGCGAATAACTCCCCGGTTATTATAGGCGATCGGATTATTGGAATTCAAGCTAACTGCCTTATCTAAATCCTCTAAAGCACCCTCCTTATCCCCAGTTTGTCGTCGAATAACGCCAATTCAAAAATGAAACGCATCAACCTCAAGAGTTGACAAAGAAAGGCTCATCAGGTACTGTCTGATCATTAACAAAAACAAATCAGACCCAAAATGAGCCACCAACATCTTAACATAGAACA
>NZ_JADEXI010000104.1:0-10862 GCF_015207185.1 Microcystis sp. LEGE 08355
TCGGGACATATAAACAGTTATAAGGTTGGTCAGGGTTGACCTATTAGATTCAGTCAGGGGACTGAAGACCTTACTAGGCGGTTATTTCAGGTATTTCAACCTTATTTCATGCCTAAACGTTTCGCACAAATCCGTTGAGTATGCGCTACATATCAGGACAGGCAAAAGACAAAAGGCAAGAGGCAAGAGGCAAAAGCGGGAATAAATAATCAGTCTTTAATAACCAGATTTAGTATAAAAACGGATTTGGTATCATACCAGCTGCAATGTGGGGGCGCAAAGCTCGCGCCCATAATGTTCGAGAAATAACAGGCTGATAGCTTAATGCTATAAATCTTCTTCTACCAAAGCCTCAACCCGTCCTGTTTTAACCGCATCCACCAAAGCGGCGTGATCTCGTTCTGTCTGATCGGCATAAGCGATCGCAAATTCGCCCATGGCTAGATCGAACTGATCTCCTTTCCCCAAATAACCGCTAATGGTGGCCGCATCTCCAGATTTAGCGTGGGCGCGGGCCAAGGTCCAGCCACAGAACTCGGCGTAGCGTTGCAGTTGGACGGCCGATACTCCTTCAATGGGTAGGGAAAACTTCATATCCCGCAGTTGCCGTAAATAGAAGTCGTTGCCCCCTCTTCCCTTGGTCCAGCCCAAAAATATGTCGCTAGAGGATTGCATCAATCTCTGGCCTGTAACTACCCGTTGTCCCTGATTTTCGTACTGGCTCTTGGCGGTATAGGGTTCGAGAACCGAAGGGCAAGCCTCCTTAACTTGTAGGATGAGGGGATGGTTATCTTCCGAGAACAATAGGGCGATATAACATCTGGTGCCGACACTGCCAATGCCCACCACTTTCAGGGCAAAGTCCTCTAACTGGTAGCGATCAAAGAGGACTCGGCGTTCCTCCGGCAGGGATTGGCGATAGTCTTCCAGACCCTCGCGCACGATAGTCTCCCAATCCGGTTCGTTGACATGGTAGAGAATAGGCGGCTGATCGACAAAGCGATTGCGTCCCCCGGTTTGGGTGACGATCTTGGGGTAGAGATGTTCGATGATGCGCTCGCGGGCCTTTGTCATCATCTGTTCCCGCAACTTCCGCGTCTTTTCGTCGGGAGCCATCTCGATCGCCTGTTCTGCTCCTATGCGCGTGTACCATACCTCTAAGGGACTGAGGCGAGAATATTCCCGCAGGTGTTCTCGATAGGAACGAGCGCAATCGATCGCCGCTGCCTTCGATTCTCGATCGGATAGATCGCTATCCCTGCCGGCGATGACAAAACTGACCACGAGACGCTTGAGATCCCATTCCCAAGGTGCGGGCAGGGTTTCGTCGAAATCGTTAATATCGAAGACTAAATTGCGTTCGGGGGTGGCAAAAAATCCGAAGTTCAAGAGGTGGCAATCTCCGCAGGCCTGCACGATAATGTCAGTTTTGGGAGTGGTGGCCAGATCGTAGGCCATCAAAGCAGCGGAACCGCGCAGGAAGGTAAAGGGACTCCGCAACATCCGTCCGTAGCGGATGGGAATCAATTCCTGTAATCGCCCTCGATTTGATGCTTCAATGATTTCGATCGGCTCCCGACCAGCTGCGGGGGGTTGCCAGATAGCGTGGCTAGAACGCGGCAATCGCTCCCGCAGGGATTTACCGATCTGGATGCGTTCTTCCCGTGAACGGAATCGAGCTTGAGAAGGTGAGCGGATCGGGGTTTCTATTTGGTGGTTCATAGCGACTTTTTCCCCTGAATGAGATTACATCCCTTGCTGTTAGATGACTAAATGAATACAAGCAATAGGAAATAGATAAGTCAAGACTGATGGTTCCCCTTCTTGGATAACTTTCTAACATTTCCTCCTGTAGAGATAGCTTCTGATGGTCGGTTCAACAATTAATCTTCACTCGCCTCTTATCCGGGGAAGATCAACATTATCGATGATAGATTTTTTTCGGGAATGGCTATCTCTTAAATTTGCTTAACTTTTAGCCCAATGGTTGCCCTACTATTTCGATTATATCTTGCTCAAAAATTGCTGGCGGAATGCTCGTAACAAAATTTTATCTAATGGTCAGCCTTCAGCCAGGGGCTAAAATCTCGCTCTTTTGTCGGGAAAAGGGGGATATATTTCAGGTTAAAGGTGAAAATTTCCCCCTTGCCCCACTTCTGTAAGAAGTTTTCTGTTTATTTTTTTGGGTAATGATTTGGTAGTAAGCTAAGACGTATTTAAACCGCTTATTCTTAATGATCAGCCGAATCTCTCTCAATCCCTTTACTGTTGCCTCTTGCCTGATCTCAACAAGCAATTTAAATTATGAACAGCTTATTAGTTTAGGTCTGTGAACCGAGAATTTCCCCCTAGATTGTCTAGAAATAAGCGGTGAAAGTGTCAATCTTGAGCAGGGGATGATGGGGGTGAGTTACGATGTTGACATCCTCGCCGCCCTAAAAGTGCGGCGATTCCTAAACCTCACGATTTAAGTTTCTGCTTCCACCACCGTCGCATACCACAGTTAAAAAACCATGTACTGTCTTACACAGAGTCCACAGACTTTCGCCCCATTTCAGAAGCCCGATTCCGTGTGTCCCACGGTACGTTGACCGCCTATAGCTTCTTGTACTTGTTGCGCGCGACTTTTTACCCGGCCAAGCTTTTCTGGTCGGAACCCCCTAAGCCGAGTTTTCAAGGTGCTGCGCCGTCCACTTGGTTTTCGAGACTGGCCTTTTAATTCTAACGTAAAGCCAACCTAGAACGGCGGGGTTTCAGACCCAAAATTTCCGATGAAACGCTTCGATCGCTTTTTCTAGAGTTGGATAAATAGGTTCGGTCGAGATCATCTCGGATAGGTCTCCCTTTTTTAATTGGTGATATAAATCTTGCTTCACCCGTGCCATGGCGAAAATAATACCACGGCCGATTAATTCTCGATGTAATTCTTTGAGCATATCGACCGCCGTAATATCGATATCTAGAATCGCTTCGGCGTTGAGAACGAACCACTCGACGGGGGTTTTCTCGTCCTCGATCGCCGCTATTGCCCGTTTCCGAAAATTCTCCGCATTGGCGAAACAGAGGGGCGCATCGTAACGGTAGAGAACCAAACCGGGGATCGTCGTCGCACCCTGCCAATCCTCGATATCGTGCAGACCGGCGAGATTCGGCACTTCCCCCAAAACCGCATCGTGCGGCCGCATCAGTCGCGTGAACAGATCGACCACCGATAACCCCACAGCAACGCCTACCCCGACGAGGATATCGGTGGCCAGGACACCGAACATAGTCACGAGTGCCAATCGGAACTCACTGGTTTTGAAACGACGCAGACGCTTGAACTCCGAGATCTCGATCAGACGGAGCGCGGCGTAAATCACGATCGCCCCCAGGGCCGCTTTCGGAAACTGGGAAAGCAGCGGGCGTAAGAACAAAAGTACCAAAATTACGATCAAAAAAGCCACGAGGGAAAACAGTTGCGATCGACTGCCCAGAGAATCGCCGATCGCTGTGCGACTGCCGCTACTGCTGACGGGAAAGCCTTGCATTATCCCGTTGCCAATATTCACCGCTCCCAGCGCAAGTAATTCCTGATTGCCATTGATGCGATAGTCGTTTTTCGCCCCGAACGCGCGCGCGGTCAAGACGTTATCGGAATAGCCGACGAGGGCGATACCGATGGCCGAGGAGAGTAAATAGACGAACTGCTGGGGAGAAAAACCCCTCGGTACTTTCAAACTCGGTAAACCGGCGGGAATTTCCCCGATCACGGCGATGCCGCGCTCGTTCAGCTGGAACAAATATACTGCCGATGTCGCCAGTAGAACCGCGAGTAAAGGACCGGGGGCATTGGGAAAGCGACGTTGTACCAATAGCAGAAAAATTAAAACACCGGCGGCGAGAATCAGAGTTGGTGGGTGAATCTCGGATAAATGTTCGGAAAATTCCCCGATCTGTCCGAAAAGCGATTCGGCTTTTAGTGACATCCCGCTAATTTTTCCCAACTGACCGACGATCATGATCACCGCTACCCCGGCCATGTAGCCGACGAGGATCGGTTTGGAGAGGAGATCGGCGAGAAATCCCAACTGGGCGAAGGCTCCCAAGCAACAGACGATCCCCACGAGTAAGGCCAATAGACTACACAGACTGGCGTAGTTGCTACTATCCCCGGCGACGAGCGGCATGATAGCGGCGGCGGTCATTACTGCCGTCGTCGATTCCGGCCCGACAGAGAGTTGTGGCGAGGAACCGAGCAGCGCATAGATGAGCAGCGGCGGTAGGATCGCCCATAATCCGGCGATCGGTTGTACTCTGGCCAGTTCCGCGTAGGCCAGACATTGGGGAACGAGATAGGCCGCCACGGTGATCCCCGCGATGACATCTCCCTGCAACCAAGCCGAGCGATAGGAGCGCAGACGCTTTAACCCGGGTCGGGAAAACCGCTCCCTAGAAAAATTTAATCGAGTCGCCATCCTCACTCTTCTCCTGTCATCGAAGTTCGGCGTTGTGGGAATATTGGTGGCAAGAAAGCGTTAAATATCCGTGAGTGGGAATGTCTTTTTTGCGGGACTTTCCATTCAAAAGCTACCTCGACCTTTAGCCCTGACGGAAAACTTTCCTGTCGGCCAGTGATCGCCTTTTTGATCGCCTCTCCAGAGGGTTATCAATAAGAGCGATCGCTATTTACAGGCCATTACCGCGATCGTGTAGGCGTTATTATTCGCTCCGTTAATATTAAAATTAATCTGATAGGGCTGTCTACCCGTGGGTGATTGGAAGGGTAAAGAATAGGTTTCGCCCCGTTTCATTTCGACATTTTTCTGGAAGGCGCTATTGACTGAATTATCGGCATATTTGAGATTGATCGTCACTCCGTATTTGCCATCGTTTTCGGGAACCATTACTCCCTTAAAAGAGGCAAATTTCACCCCCGAAGGAACGGCGAAATCGGTGTTAAAGTTCTTCTTTCCTATGGCATCGATCTGTTTGCGGATCCGGGTCTGATTAGTGGCTACTTCCTTGAGGTACTGACAGTTTTTCGGAAGTTCGGTAGCCTTATCTTTAGTAGCGGCAACAACCCCGATCGAGGTTAGTCCGAGGATTAAAACGACCGAGAGAAGGCTGAAAGTTTTTGTCAACATGATAGTTCTTCCCGTTGAGTTTTTCTAAAATTGGCTCTTCGGGGACGATTAAAGATAATTAAGCCTTAATTGTCCCGCCTTGACTTTTTCCGTGACCAAAGTTCTCACTAATTCCTGGACTTCCCCCATATAAACATACTAGCTATGGCTAAAAGTCTTACAGAGCCTGAGTTAAAGCAATACAATACTAATGGACTACTGGACACAAAATCCTGAAGTCCTTACGCAGACAGGGTTTGAAGCAAAAATTTTCCCATTTGACCCTTCGACCATTATAGCTTGTTTCGAGGCAGAAAACCAGTAAAAACATGGCTACAGAGGGAACGCTGACTCTAGAGATTGATGACACTATCTGTTACCATCAGGTTAGCGATCACTATACAGCCAACTCTACGGAATCGCTCTACTCCAGATACAGTCAACGGTACAGCCATTTTCAATGGGAAAATGTACCCAGTGGTGGCTTGTCAACTTTTTCTGAGAAGCCCCAGGCAGTAAGGGTTTTGTTAATTTTTTAGTATTTCTGTATGGGGTAAGTCCAGTAATTCTAATTCTTGGCGCGGGACTTGGTCATGATCGCTCGCAGTGGAGCGAGTTCTCCTGTTTCTTCTGGGGTTAATTTTTGTGCGTCAACCCGTGAGATTTTCATGGAATTGCTCCTCGTTTTTACTCTCCGAACCAAACACAAACCCCGCTCACATACCCAAGAAAGCTAGGATTCAATATTTACCTAAAATATCAGTTTGAAGGAACCCTCGGTTTTACCTCGGATACCTTTTCAAAACAGGATTTAGTCTTAGATGCGATCGCCTCGCTCGCTCCTTCCCAGGGCTTGACATAAATCCCGCAGTAATGTTACAATGAGGGACTGGCTTAAGCCAAAGACAGCAGGTGCGAAACAGCTTAAACACCCTGCCGAGGTCAAAGCGAGAAAACAGCAGCCAAAAAGACTAAAGAGAGATATTTTCTGTCTTGGTCGTGCCTGAACTGAATTCTCTCCACTCAACCCCGGCGCTACAAGGGGTTGTTTTTGCGCCTCTGGAACCGATCCCCCGCATACAGGAGGTGAACAAGGGATGGGGAGAAGCAGAGAAAGCAAGGGAGTAATTCTAGAGGAATTAAAAACCTCCCTTAGCGAAGCTCAATTAACGATGGTCATCGACTATCAAGGTTTAACCGTCGCCGAAATCAGCAATCTACGCCGCAAATTGCGCCCCACGGGAACGATTTGTAAAGTCACCAAAAATACTTTGATGGGCTTGGCGATCGCTGAAGATAGTGGCTGGGAACCGATGAAAAGCCTTTTATCGGGAACATCCGCCTTTCTGCTCGTAAAAGAGGATATCGGTGGAGCTTTCAAGGCCTATCAAGAGTTCAAAAAAGAAAGCAAAAAAACCGAATTGCGCGGCGGTGTCCTCAAAGAAGGGACCAAAGGTCAACTGTTAACAGAAGATCAGATCAAAGCGATCGCCGATTTACCGTCGAAAGAACAGTTAATCGCTCAGGCCGCTGGAGCAATCAACGCCATTGCCACCAAACTGGCCCGCAGCATCAACGAAGTTCCCGCATCTTTGGCCCGTGCCGTCGATGCCGTGGCCCGTCAAGAAGAAAAAGAAGCGGCTTGACACCGCGCCAATCAATCACTTACAAACAATTAGGAGTCTAACCCATGTCTGCTGTAGCTGAAATCTTAGAAAAACTGAAAACCCTTACCCTCTTAGAAGCTGCGGAATTAGTCAAAGGTATCGAAGAAACCTTTGGAGTTAGCGCCGCCGCTCCGGCCGGTGGCATAATTATGGCTGCCCCCGGGGCCGCTCCTGCGGCTGCTGCTGAAGCTGTGGAAGAACAAACCGAATTTAACGTCGTTCTCGAAGAAGTTCCCGCCGACAAGAAAATTGCTATCCTTAAGGTAGTACGCGAATTGACCGGTTTAGGACTCAAAGAAGCGAAAGACCTAGTAGAAGCCGCTCCCAAAGCGGTTAAAGAAGGCACTAACAAAGATGATGCCGCCGCCATCAAGAAAAAACTGGAAGATGCTGGGGCAAAAGTTAGCGTTAAATAGGTGGCCACTGATTCTGGGGATGTAATCTACATCCCTGGACAAGCCGAAAAGCTCATTTCCTGATACTATAGGATTGTCATAGCAATCTTGTAGGATGTCCAACCATGGAAAGCGTCGCTTACATTTTAGTTTTAACTATGGCTTTGGCGGTAATTTTCTTCGCCATCGCCTTCCGGGAACCTCCCCGGATTCAAAAGTAAATTTCTTCACTCCGTTTAACTTAATAATTTTCTTCCCTGAGCCGCCCGCTTGTCAAAAGCAGGTTAGCGGCTCTGGTTTTCGTATTTAAAGGCTTAAATTAAAGGTTCCCCTCGCCGAGCGCCTCCTATGCAGTGTCCTAATTGTCAGCATACCGATAGTCGCGTTTTAGAGTCCCGTTCCTCCGAAAACGGTCAGAGCATTCGTCGTCGTCGTGAATGCTTACAGTGTAAATATCGCTTCACCACCTACGAGCGCATCGAATTCGTGCCAATCACGGTGATTAAAAAAGATGGTAAACGGAAATCTTTTGATCGCTGCAAACTGCTGCGGGGGATCGTCCGCGCTTGCGAAAAAACCGGCATTCCCCACTCAAGATTAGAGGCGATCGTCAATGATATCGAATCCCGTTTGCAGCAAGACTCAAAACGGGAGGTGACAAGTCAGGAGATCGGTCAATTAGTCCTAGAATATCTCCGGCAAGAATCGGAAGTGGCCTATGTGCGCTTTGCTTCGGTTTACGGCAATTTTCAGGGAATTAGAGACTTTATCGCCGCTTTAGCTCTGCTGCAATCCTCCGAAATCGAACGCGCCTATCCTTCTTGGTCTCCAGTGGAAGAAGCCAGCGTGATCACCTCGTCTTAAATAGGGTTTGCGGCAAAAAGTTTTTCGGTGGGGGCAGGGGGGGTGTAGGGTTTTACCCATTTTCAGGGGGTCAATTACCTAATTTTCAGGGAAAAAGTCCTGGAATTTTCCCCCCGATCACTCCAATAGGCGGTACTTTTGGATTTCAAAAAGGTCTAAAAGTCTTATCGAACAATGTTTTTAGATTTATTCAGCCAACCCTAAATAGTTCCCGATTCAGTTATAATGAGGATCCCTTGTGCTATTTAAAGCCCAAGCTCTGGTTAGATTCTTAAAAGTCATTCTTAAGGCGGATTGCCTGCAAGAAAGCCGGATGCGGCAGTTCATCCCCTAGGCCCTACCTAGAAACTAAATTAGGAGGCATCTCCTTGATTTAGAAACTGTACATCACATAGGAGGAAAAACCTACGGAAATTCCGAGGCCCAAACAACGTACATGACCACCCAAAAAACCGCAAACAAAAACATAGGCTTTACCCATGAAGATTTTGCCGCCCTTCTAGACAAATACGATTATCATTTCAGTCCGGGAGATGTTGTCGCCGGGACTGTTTTCAGCATGGAACCCCGGGGAGCACTCATCGATATCGGTGCTAAAACCGCCGCTTTTATCCCCGTGCAGGAGATGTCGATCAACCGCGTCGATAATCCCGAAGAAGTTTTACAACCCAACGAAACCAGGGAATTTTTCATTCTTACCGACGAGAATGAAGATGGACAGCTAACCCTGTCGATTCGTCGCATCGAATATATGCGCGCTTGGGAACGGGTGCGTCAATTGCAAAAAGAAGATGCTACCGTGCGCTCGAATGTTTTCGCCACTAACCGTGGTGGAGCATTAGTCAGAATTGAAGGTCTTCGCGGCTTTATCCCCGGTTCTCACATTAGCACCAGAGAAGCGAAAGAGGATTTAGTCGGTCAGGAATTGCCCTTAAAGTTTTTAGAAGTGGATGAGGATCGCAACCGTCTGGTTTTAAGTCATCGTCGCGCTTTAGTGGAACGCAAGATGAACGGTTTAGCCGTGGGACAGGTGGTAATCGGTTCCGTGCGCGGAATCAAGCCCTACGGTGCTTTCATCGATATTGGTGGAGTCAGTGGTTTACTGCATATTTCCGAAATCTCTCACGATCACATTGACACCCCCCACACGGTTTTTAATGTCAATGATGAGTTGAAAGTGATGATTATCGATCTCGATGCCGAAAGAGGTCGCATTTCCCTCTCAACTAAACAATTAGAACCAGAACCGGGAGATATGCTCAAAAATCGCCCGTTAGTGTTTGAAAAAGCGGAAGAAATGGCGATTAAATACCGAGAAAAACGTCTAGCGGAAGCGGAAGGCCGGACTGTCTCGGAAGTAGTCGCAGAAATCGAAGTTCCTCCCGCCCTGGAAGAGGAAGATTTAGTTCTCGCCGCTGCCGAGGAGTAGGTCAGTTATCAGTTATCAGTTATCAGTTATCAGTTATCAGTCATCAGATTTGAGTTTTAAGTGTACAGTATTAAATAGAAGTTTCCTACTGTCTTTTCACTGATTACTGATTACTGTTTACTGATCCCTGAAATGTCGTTTAATTTTAATCTTCAGACACTGCCGATAAATCCTGTAATTCCAGTCATCTCCTCACTAATATTGGCATCGAGGAAACGATCCAAATCATCAAAAGTGGTTCCGTAGGTAATGGTGCTATCGTCGTATCCTTTCAGACTGACGGTATTTTGCTCAAAAGCTTGGTGGAGATAGGGTAAACCGATGAGATGACTGTAGGTAGTGGCTCCGATGGCTAAATCCCTACCTATTTCTTTAGTGGCCGACTCTAAACGAAAAGCGGCGTTGACCGTATCACCGATCGCCGTATAATCTGGATGTTCACCGCTGCCAGTATTGCCGACCATGGCATAACCGGTATTCACTCCCGCACCGATGCGTAATTTAAAGGGTAAGGGATATTGTTCGCTTAAGGCGCGGGTCATCTTGTATATTTGCGTAATTGCTTGGAAAATTTGCAAGATATCGTCTTGATTGACTTCCTGTTGGCCGTGAAACCAGATGGCCATGATCGCATCACCAATATATTTATCTACCCAACTGCCGGAACTGCGGATAATACTCCCGGCATGGCGAAACCAATTGCCAATCAGAGAAGAAAGCACTTTTTCGTCTAATTGCTGGGTTAAAGCCGTAAAATTTCGTATATCTACCACCATCACCGATGTTAAGCGACGTTCATGGACGGTGGAGGTGAGGGTATCCCATTCTAAATTGTGCGGTTGCTTGCCTATATTAGTGGGAGTAGGACGATAGAACTGCACTTCGGTTTTGCCAAAGGTGATCCGATCTTTGTCATGGATAGTCCCGGGAATAGCTACCCTTCTGCCATTGACAAAAGTTCCATTGCGACTACCGAGATCGATCAGATAAAAATCTCCTGTTTCCGTGGATTGTAAAATAGCGTGATTGCGAGAGATACACTGATCTTTAATCACGATAGCGTTATCTTTGCTCCGTCCGATTGTCCAGTAAGGTCTCCCCACGAGAGGGAAAAAACGCTGTCCCTTCTCGGTATGGAGTAGTAAATAAGGATTTTGTCCTAGTATATCCACGGTTACATAAGCGGCAATATTATAGATGGAGGTGACTACACATTATATAGCGAGATTCCGCACATTTTCATCTATCTAATTGACATACTCCCACCGTCAAGCTACGCTGTGACGGGGGATTCTTGACCTATCACTATCGGAAATTCCTTGCTCGACGAGACAACTTAGATTCTCAATGTCTCCACTGAAAATCTTTCTTGCCGGACTCTCCCCCCCCCCTTCCCCCTCTC
>NZ_JADEXI010000105.1:0-10800 GCF_015207185.1 Microcystis sp. LEGE 08355
CGATATTCGAGAAAACTATGGTTCATAATCCCCTCACCGCGACTCAGACGGATAAATTCGCCCCGGAAACCGATTAAACCTCGGGCCGGAATCACGAATTCCAATTGAGTACGGCCATTGCTGCCCGTCTGCATATCCTGCATTTCCCCTTTCCGTTGGCCGAGACGTTCGATACTGGAACCCACCGCTTCTTCGGGTACATCTAAAACGAGGTATTCGTAGGGTTCACAGGGTTGACCGTTAATTTCCCGGTAGATAACTTGCGGCTGCGATACTTGGAATTCGTAGCCTTCCCGACGCATGGTTTCGATAAGAATGCCTAAATGCAGTTCTCCCCGTCCCGAAACCAGGAATTTCTCGGCAGAATCACTTTCTTCCACCCGTAGAGCGACGTTAGTTTCTAATTCTCGCATCAGACGATCGCGAATTTGCCGCGAGGTGACAAAAGTGCCTTCCTGACCGGCAAAGGGAGAATCGTTAACCGAGAAGGTCATTTGTAGGGTCGGTTCATCGACTTTAATTAGGGGTAAAGCTTGCGGGTCATCGGCTAAAGTTACCGTTTCCCCGATGTTAGCGTCGGCAAAACCAGCCACAGCAACGATATTACCGGCGCTGGACTCGTTTAGTTCCACCCGTTTGAGGCCTTCAAAACCAAGAAGTTTTGTTATTTTACCCTTGACAATTGCGCCCGTATCCTTTACTAAAGCGGCCTGTTGACCGGCTTTAATTACGCCGTTATGGATGCGGCCGATAACGATGCGTCCTAAGTATTCCGAGTAATCGAGGGTGGTTACTTGCAACTGTAGGGGTTTGTTAACGTCCCCGGCCGGTGGTGGAACGTGGTGTAAAATCGCCTCAAACAGGGGCTGCATATCTTTGTCTTCGTCTTCGAGGCTTTCTTTGGCGAATCCTTGCATCCCGGAAGCGAACAGAGTAGTAAAATCACATTGGTCGTCATCGGCACCCAGTTCCACAAACAGGTCGAAAACTTTGTCCACGGCTAGGTTAGGATCGACGTTAGGGCGATCGATTTTATTGACCACGACAATCGGTCTTAATCCCTTTTCTAGGGCTTTTTTCAGCACAAAACGCGTCTGGGGCATCGGCCCCTCGTTAGCATCGACAATCAGGATACAACCGTCCACCATACCTAAAACCCGTTCCACTTCGCCACCAAAGTCGGCGTGACCGGGAGTATCGACGATGTTAATCAGGGTGTCTTGGTAACGAACGGCGGTGTTTTTGGCCAGAATGGTGATACCGCGTTCTCTTTCGAGGTCATTGGAATCCATGACGCAGGTGGGTACATCTTCCCCTTCTCGAAAGATTCCCGACTGTTTGAGGAGTGCATCGACGAGGGTGGTTTTCCCGTGGTCAACGTGAGCAATGATAGCAACGTTACGGATAGGCAGAGACATAAAATATTGAAGTAGTCTTAGGTTTATTTTTACAAGTAAACATTTCTTAATAATTCTAGCTTAGACTGACCAGCACCGTTAGCAAATCTTTATTTTTCCTTGGTTTCCCATCAGCAAGCTCTACTGCTTACTGTTGACAGGCCCCCCAAACCCTAGGCAAGCAACCCACCCTCACAGGAGTCCAGACGATAGAAAAGACGACTGGAGGCAGGGGGTAGGGGTAAATTAAAGCTAGAGTGAAAATCCTCTTGAACTTTGTAGGTTAAGCGGGGGGAAACTTGGCGAACAATTTGCGTCAACAGTTTATCACCGGTTTTTTGGAGAATGGGACGGGGAATCTTATAAATAAACTTGGGAAACTTAACCATAACATCCATACGCAGTTCCCAGGTGACTTGGGTGATAACCGCCGGAATATCCCGTCCCTGTTGCCGAAAAATTGCCTCTATTTCCCGACTAGGAGAAGATAGCGGCATTTCCTCTAGTTTCATAATTGCCTGATAATCCACTAGATAGCCTAAAAACGGTTGATCGGGAATGGGGACACTGCGAGCATGATAGACTCCATTGACGGGCAGCTCCAGAACCACAGCGATTTTCGGCTCCAGTTCATAGCCAAAAGCACCATATTTACCGATGGTGATGATATAACCATTGTCACCGAAGGGCAGAGTTTTCATCGGTTCGGCACAACGACAAAACCAACCTTCGTGCGCGCGCAGATAATCGGCAACCGTGTCCTGATTGCTATACATATCCATACATCCGGCAAAATGGGTTTGAAAACCGAGAAATTGATTGTCTTCTTTGACTTCTACAGATTCGAGAGCTAGGGAGTTAATGGGGGAACGCTGCATGACTTATAAACCTGGCAAATGATAGTACTAGAAACATTTGGGGATTAACCGCCAAAGGATCAGGGAAATTTGTAGAATCGAGATTAGTGTAACGTATTGTTAAAAACTATTAGGTCAAGAAGCGATGAAAGCATTTGTAGCAGGAGCCACAGGGGAAACGGGACGGCGAATCGTTGCCCAATTAGTCGAACGTCAGATTCCCGTGCGCGCTTTGGTGAGAAACCGCGAGAAAGCGGCGGAAATTTTGCCCGCAGGGGTGGAAATCGTCGTCGGAGATGTGCAACAGGCCGATAAGTTAGAGGCACTCATCGCTGATTGTAGCGTTTTGCTATGCGCCACGGGAGCCAGACCGAGTTTTAACCCCACGGAACCTTTGTTAGTGGACTACTTGGGAACTAAAAATCTCATCGATGCCGCCAAAAAGAAAGGAATCGAGCATTTTGTTCTCGTTACTTCCCTCTGTGTATCTAACTTTTTCCACCCCCTCAATCTCTTTTGGTTAATTTTATTCTGGAAAAAACAAGCGGAAGACTATTTAATCAAGA
This sequence comes from Microcystis sp. LEGE 08355, assembly GCF_015207185.1. Lineage (NCBI taxonomy): Bacteria > Bacillati > Cyanobacteriota > Cyanophyceae > Chroococcales > Microcystaceae > Microcystis > Microcystis sp. LEGE 08355. The sequence goes on from NZ_JADEXI010000105.1 coordinate 2,821, forward strand.
GTGGCTTAACCTACACCATTGTGCGCCCCGGCGGCCTTAAAAACGAGGATAACCTTAATGCCATTAAAATGTCATCCGCCGATACCCTTTCTGAGGGCAATATTCCCCGCACAAAAGTGGCCTCGGTTTGCGTAGAATCCTTATTTTATCCCGCCGCTAACAATAAAATTATCGAAATTGTTGCCCCCTCAGACGCACCCAATCTCGATTGGACCCAATTGTTTCAAAGTGTCACCTAAACAGTAATCAGTAATCAGTGATCAGTAATCAGTAATCAGCAAACAGTAATCAGTGAAATGATAACCCAAATGTGGAAACTAAAAACTCATATCTGATAACTGGTAACTGATAACTGATAATCCGTTAACCTCTTAACCAGTCAAATAATTGACCGAGGGTGATTTGAAAATTCGTAGCAAAAGCGGGGACGGGTAAAAGAGCATTTTCTGATTCAAAAATAGCGATAGTTCGATCACTAAAATAAACAAAGATAATTTCTTCTTCTGGATCGATTAACCAACCCATTTGAGTGCCGTGATCCAGACAATAAAGGATATTTTTAACAACTTTAGTCTGATTTTGATCTGGAGAGAGAATTTCAATTAACCAGTCAGGAGCGATCACAAAAGTATTTAATACTTTTCCCTCGCCATCGCGAGGAATATTTTCCCAGAGAAAAACTGAAACATCAGGAACTAGAGAACGACTGCCAAAAGTACAACGCAATTCAGGATAGGCACGGGCAATTCGTTGGGGTTTTAGACTAGCGTTAATAGCCGGAACCAAATCACCTTGAATAGTGCTATGTTTACCTTGGGGCATTGGTTTAGGAATAATTTGACCGTCAATAAATTCCTTGGCGGGTTTAGTTTCTGGTAATTGTAGAAATTCCCTTAGTGTCAGGGAATTATTAACAGTGACAACCATAAAATTTTTTTATTGATCGCTATGATCGTTAATTTTAACGCAATTTCTCCAAGCAGAGAAGATCAAAAACAGTTATATAAAAATGTCCGTCACATCGCTGGGACAGGGTTGGGTTTGGTGGTGGTGCAGAAATGCGTGGAACTACACGGTAGCTCGATCGAAATTGCTAGTATCTCCTGTAATGGAATCACTGTCACGATTCTATTACCGAAAGTGACCTGAAAATAAAATCATTATATGCTAAAAGTTTTAAACGATATGGCGGAATTTTTCAAGCGTTGTCGCAGCCCAAATCGGCTTAAGCAATTAGCAATGCTTTTTCTCCTGTGTCTCGCTTTCGTTGTCTGTAGTCCTGAAACGGCCTCAACTACGCCGGACAATTACATGACACTAACCCCCACAGGATTGACCAATAAGCTAGGCAATCCACTTTACCAACTCAGCCTTTACGGTAACGGGCAGTTAATCGCCGCTTACATGACCGTCGCTGGACGAGCGCATACTCAAAATTATAATCGCCATCAAGCTGGGACAGAAGCGCCCTTGCCAGACGGGAAATATCGGGTAGCCAGAGAGCCTGTTCCAGGAACAATTCCAGAAGCAGGAGATCGTTTCCTCCCCATACAGCCTTTGTTTCGGACTCGTCGTTCAGCTTTGGGCATTCACTACGATCCGTCCTTTGAAAAACCCAATGGCGAAGACGGAACCTCAGGATGTATCGCCCTAACCAACCGAGCGGATCTCGACCAGGTGTTGAATTACGTTCGTACCTATCGACCTCAATATCTCGAAGTTAATATTCAGTAATTCACTCACTTACATTCTATGTAATCATCTTTTGAAAGCTCACCAGGCCGGGGACACCACTGATTGAGATCGACAGCATAACCCCCTCTAAGGTTATTCGGTATTTTCTGATTAGCCTCCTCTTTATTAGCGTAATTAATCACGGCTATAAAATAAGAATCTCCGCGCTTAAAAATTGTTAAATTGTGCTGTTGTTGTTTAAAGGTATTTTTTTTGAGCTTTTCTAGATCGGATTTAGCATCCTTGATCGTACTAAATTTATTAGTTATAATTGCTCCAGTTCTACCCGGTATAATTTCTCCTCTCTTACAGTCATAATAATTGACATCTTCTAATACTGCGGTATATTTAGTCCAGTCGGGACGACACCACTCTTGAAGATTAACGACAAAAGAGCCTCGAGAATATGTATTCTCGATTATTGGTAGAGATTCCTTAGCATCTGATTGACTGGGAAATACAATAACACTGACATACCAGTTTCTACGTTTAATTAAACGACCGAGCTTTCGATATTGTGGTAATACTCCAGGAAGTTGCTCAATTTCCTGTTTTGCTTTTTGAATTGCGGTATCTGAGCTATAAATGACTCCCCAGGAAAAGTCGGATTGCTGTTGAGGTTGAGAAGATGCTAGATGACTAGCATTTAAGCTTAGGCTAAATGCGAGCAGTGCAAAAAAATATTTATGGTTCATCAGAATATCTCCAACAATCTAACTGTACATAAATTTTATCCTTCGTTTACATTATCTTTATTTATCTCCTTATTTTTATTTGGTTCGAGCTTACATTTGTCAGAGCCAGGAGAGATTTCTTTTAAACCTAACGCTTTTAAGCTCTGTAATGATTGTAAATTATCTTTTTGGCTTGGCTCACTTGTAACTGTAGTTTTTGGGCTGTAACAAGCATCCTTATAATTATTATTAATACCTTTTTTAAAAGTGACATTTTTAAGAGTTGCTCCATCAATATTGACTCCAGATAAATCTGAATTTTCAAAAGTTACATCTTTCAGAGTAGCATGGCTTAAATTAGATCTTGCCAAGTTAGAATTGGCAAAATTGATATCATTTATTTGAGCTTCAGTCATATCCGCTCCTGTTATTTGTATGAGAGAACCCGTCCAATTATTATTTAACTCCAATTTTTGCAGATTTGCTGTCTCTAAATCAATTAGAGGTCGATCTTTATTGATCAATCCTGATTTAGCTAGATAAATTATAATTTTTCCCTTACGTTTTCCATCTAATTCATCTAAAACAGCTAGTGTTAAAGCTTGGGCGATAGGTTGAAACTCCGGTAACAATGGCGCTCGATCTGGATTTGGTTGAGACTCTTTTGATTTTTTTGTCTCTACAATTAAAGTTTGCATCTTGGAGAAATAATCTTTTAAAAGTTCTTGCTGTTTTCCCTCTTCAGCTATTTGCTTGTCTCTAGTTTCAGAAGCATAATTTAAATAGAAAGCACCAAAAGCTAACATCAAAGGGACAATCAATAATTGTAACCAATCCCAAAAACTTTTTTTCTGGAAGCCAGACCATTTAAAATTTGATATCCAGTTTGATATGATGATTACAAGCAATATACTAAGTGAGAATAACAGCACTGAAAGCAGCCCTTTTATCCAGGGTTTATCACTTCCAAATTCACCGATTAGAGCAATAGCAACGACTATCAAAAACCCAAATATACCCAAGAATATATATACCCAATTTTTTCCTTTCTCGAAGAAATCTCTAATTTTATTATGTTTAAGTTGCGGTGATTGCTGCTTCAGATAGCTGGCAAAATCTATATCAATTGGTTCACTATCTTTGTCTGTTCCAGCTTCGTCATCAGTGAATATCAGAAAAGCCAGAGCTTTGCCATTTATTTTTTTTTTCGATGAATTTTCTGGCAAATCATTCAACCATCTTAAGGAATACTTTAGTCGTTCAATAATCTCATCACTTTCAAAGGGCGAATAAATCCCAGGAACTCCTCTGATATCAAGATTGCGATGTTCGATAATATCATGTTCGATAATATCATGTCGTTTTAGTATTTGCAGTTCCTTAGCTTCTATCGTTCCTATGTTAAAGAAGTGTGTATTTGATAAGCCAATTCCGTAATGCCAAAGTTCCCTATCTTGTTCCCACCATTTGACAAGCTTGCCATAGTATTCACTATCTGGATTAACGGTTTCTTCAATGCGTATAATTAATCGTGCGATTTCTGAAGCTGTCATAAATATCCTCAGTGGTGCAGAAAACCCATGAAAGACTTGCTGTACAAGGAGTCCGAATTAGATAGCGGGTTGGCAGGAGGAACAACTTTATGAGGTGCTTAAGTTCCGCAACTAAAAGACATCGCTAGGTCAGCCTTTATCTTTGTATCCTAAACTATTTGAACAGCTAAGTCAATCAGGGTAAGCACTTCTTAACAATCCTTGACAAAATGAACTTTATGTGAGTTGCTCATCCCATTTTTCTTTATTTGTGGCAGGCATCCTACACGCCTTTCCCTTTCTGGGAGAGGGGTTGGTTGTGAGGGTAATTAACCATCTCTGCTATTACTTTAGAAAAATGGTATTATTGCCTTTTGTCAACGGGGAAGTCCAAATATTCAGCCAACCCTAAATAAATCCGAGCGAGAATGATTCTCAATGGGGGGAAAACTTCTGGGGAAGAAATTAGGAAACACCACCCAGACGGGCGTATTCTAAAATTGACCGGCTGAGAGCATCGCGATCATCGCGGGTGAGGTAATAATTCCGGCCGCCGATATCATTGAGAAATCGCAGTAGAGCAAGACAAGCGGACTCTAGATCCGCTCTGCGTCGGGCAGCCGCTAAAGCTTGTTCCGAGGTGGCATAAACTAGGCAATCGCTAATTCCTTCGCTGCCATCCACTCGCCAACATTGAAAAGAATAACCCTGCATTTCTAGGATCAATTCAATCTGCCAGCCGTGATAGTCAAATCGCGTGTAAATCATTTCAAGCAGCCCCTTGTAGGAGAGGAGAGTCACAGGTTTGACCGCTCTGATTGTCTAGAAGTCCTGCACCTGTCTAACTTTCTAATTTAATGGATGATTATGGAAACCCTCTGCAAACTTCGTGCAGATTTCGTGCAGAAATGATTTTGTCCACTGTCCCAAGGCAGATATTACTTTAAACGATAACCAAGACCGTGAACGGTTTCAATAAAGTCTTCCGGCGCGCCCAGGGATTTTAGCTTGTGACGAAGACCGCGAATATGGGAAGTAACGGTTTCCTCGGCCGGAGAATCGTCCAAAGACCAAACTCGCTCAATAATACCCGATCGACTTAAGACCCGGCGCCCATGGGTAACAAGTAATTCTAAGAGAGCGAATTCCTTGGGGGTGAGGGAAAGAAGTTGACCGTTATAACTGGCCTCGTGGGTACTTGCATTTAACTGCAACCCCCCCCAAGATAATAAAACACTGCTGGTGCTGCTGCCACGTCGGATCAAGGCCCGAATCCGCGCCATTAATTCGCCCAAATCGAAGGGTTTAGTGACATAATCATCGGCCCCTGCGTCTAATCCGTCGATTTTATCGATTACCGTATCCCTTGCGGTTAATAATAGGACGGGAACGGTGGCATTAGCAGAGACGGGATGATGGGGTTCCGCTCGTCGCAGACGTTGACAGAGCAAAGTTCCGCTTAATTTGGGCAGGGTGACATCGAGAACTAAAAGGTCATATTTGCCTAATTCTAGCCAATTCCAGCCTTCTTCTCCGTCTCTAGCCACATCGACAACGTATTGTCGCTCGCTCAAGGCCTCTCGCAAAATCTCGGCTAGTTGCATATCATCTTCTACTACTAAAATTCGCATGGTCTAGACTTGACACTCCCGCCGTTAAGCTGACGCTGTGACGGGGGATTCTTGATTCACCCCAAACCCGCTTTTCGGTACAAGTACCAACGAGTCTTACAGTTTCTCCCCAAGCTTGAAATTCCGACTGTCCATCGGTATTTGTTGACAGTATTCTCATACCTTCTTCCCTTAAATTCTTGGCGGCGTTTTCATCTCTATCGTGCTGCGTCTTACATTCTGGACAAATCCATTCACGAATACTGAGAGTCAATAAATCATTTTTAAATCCACAGCAAGAACAGAGTTTTGTACTCGGATAAAACCTGTCAACTTCTACAAGTTTTCCTCCCTCTCTTTTTAGCTTGTAGTCCAAGAAATTAAGCAACATACCAAAACCAGCGTCATGTATTGATTTGGCTAATTTAGTCCTTGCTAACCCTTTAATATTCAGATTCTCGGCTACAACGATTTGGTTTTCATCGCATAACTTTCTGGAGAGTTTATGAAGAAAATCCTGTCTAGTATTTGCTATCTTTTCGTGAACCTTGGCTACCTCCTTAATGGCTTTTTGGCGATTATTAGACCCCTTGGCTTTACGAGACAATGCTTGTTGTCTCCGCTTTAAACGTTTAGCATATTTTCTGGTAGGTTTGATTGGGTCAATCTTGTAGGTTGTTTCACCATCAAAAACCGTAACTAAAGAAGATAAACCTAGGTCTATCCCTGATATTTTTAGTTTTTCAATGGTTGTTGAGTCATCCATCTCAAACAAGATGGCAGCAAAATATTTATCTGTACTGGTTTTAGAAACAGTTACGGATTTAATCTTACCATTTATTACTTGAGAAATCTTAGCTTTTACAACCCCTAATTTAGGTAGCTTAATTCCCTTATTTCTAATTGAACAACTTTCAGGATAACGGATTGATTGTTTTTTGTGCTTACTTTTAAATTTAGGGAATTTTGTTCTTTTTGAGAAGAAGTTCTTAAAAGCAGATTCTAAGTTTTTCAATGATTGCTGCAAGGTAGCGGCAGTAGCCTCAGCTAACCATTCAAAATCCAGCTGTTTCTTGAGTTTGGTAAGGTCTTTTGCCATGTCACAGTAGGTCATTCCTTTACCAGTCTCTAGGTACTGATTGTTAGTTTTATTTAAGTAGTAATTCCAAACAAAACGGACGCAACCAAAGTTTTTAGCTAAGGCTAGTTCCTGTTTTTTGTTTGGGTATATTCTCACTTTTAAAACATTTAACATCAGCCTGACCCCATCTGTGCTATCTTTTCAGTATAACACTTACCGCTTAAATATGTCAAGCTCATACATACCTTAAGAATCAAGCCTTTCCTTATTAGGAAACGCTGTCGCGTTAGTTTAGATTCTGGGGGCAATTCATCTCCCGTTAATTTCTGGTATATTTTTAATTAAGGAGAAATTTAACGGGAGTCCTCTTGCTCCATTTAGATAGAGTAAGCTGGAAATAGCGTCGGTTAACTCCTGATGAATTGGCTCAAACAAGGAAAATGGATCGCGGGGGGTTTCGGGCTAACTGTTTTACTGATGGGAACTATTAGCCTAGTTTCCTATCGCAATACCCTCGCTCTGCGTCAGCGCGCTGCCGAGGTGGAAGTTACCTACGAGATTATCGATAATCTCGCTAATCTTTACGCTAACATGGCTGTGGCCGAATCGGGAAGACGGGGTTATATCAAAACTGGCAGCCCCAGTGAATTGAGCCGTCATCGTCGGGCGATCGCTTTGATGCAATCTAACTGGCAACTCCTGGCTAAACAATTAGAAAACGGCACAGATTTCGAGCGGGAAATGGTGACTCAGATCGGGGATTTAATGTATCGGCGAATTGCTCTATTTAATCAATCGATCGCTATCTATAAATCCGATCGATCTGATGATATTTCTCAAGATGCAATCACGGTTAAAAGTGTCGAAGTCCGGGATAAGTTTCAAAATCTTCTTACCTATTTACAAGCTAGTCAGAAAAGGAATTTAAGAAGTAGCATTGCTAGTTCTAGGGATAGTATTCGCGAAAATTCTCTGTTGGGTTTACTGGGAACTTTTATCAGTTTTGGGATTATTTGCGGAGTTTATTTTTTGATTTTTTGGCAAGAGAAACGGCGACAAAAAAGTGATGAAATTCACCGGTTATTACTACAGGAAAAAGAACTTTCCGATCTAAAAATTCAGCTTTTTTCTATGATATCCCATGAGTTCCGAACTCCTTTAACCGTGATTCTTTCCGCCTCGCAGTTATTAGAAAATGGCTTAAAAGATGCAGAACAGTCGAGCAGAAAAAACCTATATAGAATCCAGTCTTCTGTCAAGCTAATGAATCAATTCTTAACAGATATTTTGATTTTAACAAGGGCAGAATCTGGTAATCTCAGTTGTCAGCTAGAACCGCTCGATATTGA
>NZ_JADEXI010000106.1:0-10762 GCF_015207185.1 Microcystis sp. LEGE 08355
ACCCTACACCCTACACCCTACACCCCACACCCCACTTAACAACATCTATGCTTAATCTCGTCTCCCTTCCAGAAATTCCCGCCGCCGCTTGGAAACGTCCTCTCGGCAAAGGTTGGGAAAAACCCTACAGCGTCCGCTATGCCAGCAATTTAGATGATGGTCCTTGGCATGGGATGCCTCTGGGGGGATTTGGGGGCGGTTGCATCGGACGTTCCCCCAAAGGTGACTTTAACCTCTGGCATCTGGACGGCGGTGAACACAGTTTTAATAGCCTTGCGGCCTGTCAATTTAGCATTTTTGAACAAACAGAAGACGGAAGCGCCCAAGCCTACGCTATGGCGACGGAAAGCCCCAAGGATGGAACATTATCGCGCTGGTCGTGGTATCCAGCCGAAAAGGGAACATATTCTGCCCTTTATCCCCGCAGTTGGTACGAGTACAAAGATGTTTTTCAGACTCAATTAATTTGCGAACAATTCTCACCGGTTTGGGCGCATAATTACCAAGAAAGTAGTTATCCTATAGCCCTATTTGAATGGACGGTTCATAACCCCACCGATAAACCGATTACTATTAGTATTATGCTGACTTGGCAAAATACAATCGGTTGGTTTACTAACGCGATTAAATCCCCAGTGGTTAAAGTGAGAGATGATGGTAGTCCCGTCTATGAATATCAATCAAAATGGGGGGAAAGTGAGGGTAATTATAATCAATGGATTGTCGATAATTTCCGCGTTGGCTGTCTAATGCGTCGAGATTACGAAAACCCTGGGGAAGGGGATGGACAGATGGCGATTGCCAGTATTACTAATCCGAGTCTAGAGGTATTTTATCTGGGTAAATGGAACCCTGCCAGCGATGGGAGCGAAGTTTGGGATTATTTCGCCATGAATGGCTCTTTACCGGATATTGAGGACGAAACCCCCGCCCAAAAAGGGGAACAAACGGCCACGGCCATGGCGATTCGTTTTACCATTCGTCCGGGGAAAACTCGCAAAATTCCTTTTATTTTAGCCTGGGATTTACCCGTCACGGAATTTGCTCAAGGAATTAACTATTATCGTCGTTATACGGACTTTTTCGGTCGCAATGGTCAAAATGCTTGGGCGATGGTACGCACGGCTTTAAAACACGGCGATACATGGCGAGAAAATATTATTAACTGGCAAAAACCGATCCTAGAACGCAGCGATCTGGCCGATTGGTTTAAAATGGCTTTATTTAACGAATTATACCTGTTAACGGACGGCGGCACTCTCTGGACAGCAGCCACGGAACGAGATCCGATTGGTCAATTTGGGGTCTTAGAATGTATTGATTATCGTTGGTATGAAAGTCTGGATGTGCGTCTCTATGGTTCCTTTGGGTTATTGATGTTATGGCCGCGCTTAGAAAAGGCCGTCATGGAAGCTTTTGCGAGGGCAATTCCCAGCAGTGACGACACTCCTCGAATTATCGGTTATAACCAAGCTAGTGCCATTCGTAAGGCAAAAAATGCCACTCCCCACGATTTAGGTGCGCCCAATGAACACCCTTGGCAAAAGAGTAATTACACCAGTTATCAAGATTGTAATCTCTGGAAAGATTTAGGCAGTGATTTTGTTTTATTAGTATATCGGGATTATTTATTAACGGGGGCTAAAGATGAGGATTTTCTGCGGGAATGTTGGCCGTCAATTGTCCTGACTTTGCAATATTTAAAAACTTTTGACCTTGATAATGATGGGATTCCCGAAAATTCCGGCGCACCAGACCAAACCTTTGATGATTGGCGTTTACAGGGAATTAGTGCCTATTGTGGTGGTTTGTGGATAGCGGCACTAGAAGCGGCGCTTAAAATTGGGGCAATTCTTGGAGAAGATACGGCAATTTTTGCCAGTTGGTTACAGCAATCTCGCGCTATTTATCATCAGACTCTCTGGAATGGAGAATATTATAATTTAGATAGTGGCAGTGGTTCCGATGTGGTGATGACTGACCAATTATGTGGTCAATTTTATGCCCGTTTATTGGCTTTACCAGATGTGGTAGAAAATCAATACACGCAATCAGCTTTAAGTAAGATTTATCAGGCTTGTTTTCTCAAGTTTCATGGGGGAAAATTTGGGGCGGCCAATGGTTTAAAACCCGATGGTACTCCCGAAAATCCCGAAGCAACTCATCCCTTGGAAGTTTGGGTAGGAATTAATTTTGGGTTGGTGGCTTTTTTACTGCAAATGGGAATGGAAAAGCAAGGATGGCAAATTACAGAAGCGGTGGTGAAACAAGTATATGAAAATGGCTTACAATTTCGCACTCCAGAAGCGATTACATCGGTGGGAACTTTTCGTGCTTGTCATTATTTACGCGCCATGGCTATCTGGGCTATCTATGGGGTTTTGACGGAATTTCAGGGATAAATTTTCTTGGAGATATCCCCCTTTTCTCAACTTCAATTTCCCTCCTTGAATATTGGCTAAAAAATGTTCACCATGTCACACCATGGGCGATTGGTGGGGGTGTATAGTGTAGGTCTTTTCTTCGATCAGATTTGCTCATCACCATAACCTTAAGAGAGTCGAGTAATTTAGATAGTCAAGAGCTTAAGTAGGTAGGCGTTAAAAATTATCAGATGCCCCCCTTATCAAGGGTAGGGTTGATTCATGAATCAACCCTACCTTATCAAGGGTAGATCCCCCCGCCTATCGGCACCCCCCTTATCAAGGGGGGCAGGGGGGATCGAACCTAAAATCCATTTTTAATTTAATTATTAACCAGCTACTTATTTTATTCTTGTTCTAAAGTGGCAAAAACCGTTTAAAATTGAAAATTAACAGGGATAGGAAGGCTCTGTAACCGCACGATCATGGCTAAAATTGTCGGTGTTCACGGTATCGCGCAAGAATTTAGGGGTAGCCACACGATTTCTGCTGAGTGGTTGCCAAGTCTCAAGGATGGATTGAAACTCGCGGGAACCGAGTTAAAGTCTGATACCGATTTTCGTTGCGCGTTTTACGGAGATATTTTTCGGGGAAAATCGAAAGCGATCGGTATCCCGAACTACGATGTTAATGATGTCGATTCCGATTGGGAAAAAGAATTACTCCAGTCGTGGTGGCAAGAAACGGAACGAGTGGAAAATAATCATCCCAATGCGGATAGCCTTTTGAGAGAAAAATCTACCCCAAAAATTATCCAGAGAGCTTTGTCGGGGTTAAGTGAATCTCGGTTTTTCGGTAGCATTGCCGAGAAATTGGTTATTTCTTATCTTAAGCAAGTAGGGGGCTATTTACACGATCAAAAGCTAAAACAGCAGATTCAAGAGCGAGTCATAGAATCTATCGATGAAGATACGCGGGTACTTGTAGCTCATTCTCTCGGTTCGATCGTCTGTTACGAAACTTTATGTCAGCATCCAGAATGGCCGATTAAAGTCTTTGTCACTCTCGGTTCTCCTTTGGGGATAAGACAATTAATTTTCGATCGACTGCAACCATCCCCCCGCAATAACCTGGGGTGCTGGCCCGGAAATGTGGAAAGATGGGTGAATATCGCAGACGATGGCGATGTGGTGGCGTTGACAAAGAAACTCAACCCTTTATTTGAGGGAACTGTCGAGGATAAGCTAGTTTATAATGGTTGCGAGGCTCACGATGCCAAAAGCTATCTTACGGCGGTTGCAACTGGGGAAGCGATTCGATCGGGGTTGAGTAGGTAGGTGTTAAAAATTATCAGACACCACCCTTATCAAGGGGGGACTAAGGGTAGGGTTGATTCATGAATCAACCCTACTATGAATCAACTCTAGGACTAAGGGGGGATCGAACCTAAAATCCATTTTTAATTTAATTATAACTAGCTACTTAATCGATTGATGGGTAATGGTATGGATGAAGAAATCAAGTATTATCTAATTGCTTGTGGGACAAAGGATTACAACGCATTCGAGCAATTACCCAGCGTCGAGACGGATTTAGAATTGGTGAACAGTCTCTTTACCAGTGGTTTTGGATATGAAAGAGTTCTGCCAAGTTTACACTTGAATCCCACAACTAACGATCTTAAAATACTATTCCCTAATTGGCTTCGGGATAGAGAGCGACATGGAACGAAAAATATTCTTATTTTTTACTATTCTGGTCATGGCGAATATTGTCAAGGGGATGGACATTATCTCATCCTGAAAGATACAGATATTGATTATATATCTTTAACGGCTTTACCGACTCAAGACTTAGTTCGTCCTATTAAAAATAACCAAGTAACCATCTCTCAAGTTCTCTATATTATTGATACTTGTTACTCCCAAAGTGGTGCGGGAGATATTATAAAATTCGTTAGCAATGCGATCAAACAATATGAAGCGGTTCGAGGAGCTAATATAGCTATTCATGTTATGGCCGCTTGTAGGGCAAAAGATACAGCGATCGAAGGAGTTTTATCCCGATCGCTGCAACAAGCTCTCGATGACATAAAAGCGATCGATTTTTATTCCCACCGTGGATATGTCGATCTAGGTTTGTTGGTTGATAAAATGAACCAGAATGTTGACAGTAATCAGCGTGTTAATTATTCTGCGCTAGGAATTGAAACCTATGCTAGGTTTTTTCCTACTTATCCTAAAGCTGACCAAAAATGGGAAAATCAAAGATTTAATTTAATCGAAAAACTTTTCAATACTTTAAATATTAATTCCGATAATAGTTTATTTTTAATCAACTCTTTTCTGTTAGTCTATGAAGATCCCAAATCGTCATCTATTTCAAACATACAAGAGCTTAGAGAAAAACTAAAAGATTTGTCTAGTAAGCCAGTTAATCAAGAAATATGTCCTTTGATTTTATTTTCTGAATGGTGCAGGTTGAAGTTATTTAAGAATGAAACCCTAGATATTGCTGAAAATATTGATACTTGGAAAGGTGAAGCTGTTCGATATAGGGATGGTGTGCAGTTAGACACAATCAAAAAATATGCGAGAGAATTGTGGGATAAATTTAATAAAAATATCGAACTAGAAGGAAGAATACAAATTGTAATCTCACCCGCAATTGATAAACATAATAATACTGGCTTACAAACAGAATATTTTCATGTAAATACGATGTTTTTTGTGGGAATAAACAATAAAATTAAGTTATGGAATATCTATAAAAAAGAACAAGGTTTTATGTTAGAAGAAATGCAAGATAGTTTCTATCAGGTAATTCCTGAAATATTTTACTATTTACCCGATCAAGCGAGACTAGAGATTGAATTTTTCCTTCCATTTGCTTTGCTGAAACACTCCCTAGAAGATATTAAGTTTAGAACCGGTGAGGGGCCATCTATCGGATACGAGTATCCTGTTTTTATTAACTCCTTCGATCGCTATTTTGATGAAGATTTCCGAGAGATACGCGACGAGATCGAGGAGATCAAGAGAGCTTTATGGGAAAATAATAGCGATCTTGACCAGAAACATTACTACATCGGAACCGAACCATCGATCGCCGATCTGGAATATATCGTCGAATCCCTGCCGATCGCCGTCTGGAGTCGAAACGCCAACCAACCGATGACAGACGAGGAGCTAAAACCCTCGGAATGGAGAAATTGGCCCGATAATATCAAAGAATTACGCAGAAACAAGCGAAAAATCGCCCTTTTCTGGGACGATCTATACCCCAAACCCTCCCCGAAACCGAGACCTCTAAACACGAGAGTGGTGGAATCCAATGGCCAATAAACCAGTTACCAAAGCAGAAGACCTTCGCATCTATCGGGGTTTGACCCTGAGTGCCGATAGTTTACCCACACCCAAAGAACAAAGAAAACACCTCGATCGCATCCCACCGCCACCTCCTTGGCGCAGTTTTAGCCTATCCCCGGAAGAATGGACAAAAGCGGCTAAATCGCAGAAAATACCGCCCGAACAGGGAAAAATCGACCCTAGGGCTTTAGGATTCGTCGCGGATAGGAAAGCGGTGGAATTGGTGAATGCTGCCCTCTGTTTGCGTCGTCCCCTACTGATCGAGGGCAACCCCGGCGCCGGCAAGACTTCCCTGGCCTACGCAGTTGCCCGGGAATTGGGACTACCCGGCCCCTACCGTTGGTCGATCGTTTCCCGCACCACCCTTAAAGAGGGTCTTTATGCCTACGATGCGATCGGACGGTTACAGGAAGCTTCCCTACAAAGACAGAAAGTGGGAGAGGGGGGAGAGTACGAGGAGCCGGATATCGGCAGCTATCTAAGATTAGGCCCCATGGGGATGGCTTTTTATCAATCCCGTCCAGGACGACCGGCGGTGCTGCTAATTGATGAGATCGATAAAAGCGATATCGATATGCCTAACGATCTCCTCCATATTTTCGAGGAGGGATTTTTTGAGATACCGGAATTGACACGATTAAAAACCGGCAACCAATCCGTTCTTCCCTATCGCGGTCAACAGGAGGACAGCGAGGAAAAAATCCCGATCGATCGAGGTTGTGTGTCTTGTCAGGAGTTTCCCCTAGTATTCATGACCAGTAACGAGGCCCGGGAGTTTCCCCCCGCTTTCCTGCGTCGATGTTTGCGTTTAAGACTCGAACAACCCGACAACGAGGATGATTTCTATCGGATACTAGAGCAACGTTTCCCCCCGGAGAGCCTAAATCAATTGGACGAACCGGCCAGAAATCTAATCCGGGAATTTCTCGATCGAATCAAACGCAAAGACAAACTAGCCACCGATCAACTGCTCAACGCGGTCTATCTGTTACTACAGGGAAACGACCTCACCGCCACCGATCGCCAATCGCTGCTAGACACCATCTTTAAATCCTTGCAAGGGTAGGGGGAGAGATGGAAGGGAAAAAAGCCATCTGGTGGGAAGACGAGAGGGAAATGGCAGAACTGATCTGGTGCGCTGCTTACCTCGATCGAATTATCGCGCCTTGGTCGATCGAGCAGTCTGAACATTCGGAAGCAACCTCATCTAATGATAAGGAAGATAACCGGTCATCCGGCAGCGGTGAAGAAACCCCTCCCCCCGGAGCGATCGAGTCAACGATTCCCGTTGTCCATCCCGAAAACATCGATCGCTCGATGCAGACCTCCCAGAAGCGCGATTCGGTCGAGAGCGATCGTTCTTCTCCCGTTCGCGTCCCCGATCCCTTTCCGATACCCGAACCCACCGCCATCAGTAAGGCAATTCTCCCCCTAGCGCGTCGCGTGCCTGGATTACGGGCCGACGAGTTGGATATCGAGGTTACAGTGGAACGGACGGCCGAAGCGGGGGGATTACCGATGCTCGCTTTCCGACCCCCTCTAGAACGTTGGTTAGAGGTTCACCTGTTGATCGATCGCTCTCCCCCGATGGAATTTTGGGGAGATCTAGCGGGGGGAATGACCACTCTCTTCCGTTGGCAAGGCTTTTTTAGGGATGTGCGGGTTTGGTGGTTCGAGACCGGTGAAAATGAAGCTCGTTTGCTTTCTGGTGCCGGGCAAATCGAACGGAACCCTCGCAGTCTGGTTGCACCCTCTGGAAACCGACTTTTTATCGTCCTAACCGATACTTTGGGGAAAGCTTGGCGATCGGGGTCTGCCTTCGCCACCCTAGCGGATCTGGGCAAAGAACACCCTGTCACCATCGCTCACATCTTCCCGCAGGAGCTATGGCAACGAACCGCTTTAGAGGGAGCAATACTCCGGCCTTTGATTGCACCGGGTCCCGCTTCTGCCAATGCAATACTGCAAGTGGGGGAAAGACTCCGCACGAAGCAGATTCTCTATCGGTTCCCTATTTTCAATCTATCCCCCGCTCACTTTGCAACCTGGGCGAAATTTATCGCTGGGAGCGGTGGTAATTCGATTCAGGGGGTTTTAATGGGAGCAACCACTGCGGGGGTGAATATGGGTGAAACCGGAGAAGAAGAGGCAGCCGCTCCGGAAACGGAATCCCCGGAAGAGTTATTGAGAGGCTTTTTAATCGATGCTAGTCCCTTGGCCCGAGAACTGGCTAAAGTGCTGGCGGCCGTTCCCCTGATTCCTCCGGTGATGCGATTGGCACAGCGGCGATTTTTACCCGATAGTAAACATTGGCATCTAGCGGAGGTCTTTTTTAGCGGACTGGTCGAAAAATCTACCTTTAGTCCGGAAGGAGCGACGGTTACGGATGCTTGGTACGATTTTCACCCCGGCATTCGTCAGCTACTATTGGCAGATAGTGCCGCTAGACGCACGATCGATATTTGGCGCGGCATCGGCGATTATATTCGCGACCATTACGGCGAATTTCGCGATTTTTCGGCTCTAATCCCCAATCCACAGGGTTCTCTAGCGGATGCAGTCAGCGATCGCTCTCTCTATTTCGCTGAGGTGGACGCGGCTGTTCTCCGCACTTGGGGGGGAGAGTACGCCGATATCGCCCAAGACATCGAGGAGAGAGTGAGGCAGCGAAAACAGGAAATCTTGACCCCGGAAAAACTCCTAAAATTCACCTTCGAGACCCTATACGTCGATAAACGGGGAAAAATTACCAAAAGAGAATCCCGGGAGGCCTACTACTACGAGGAACCCCTAGGCAAGGGAATCGAACCCCTAACCATGGTTGCTATCCCGGGGGGCGAATTCCTGATGGGTTCACCGGGAGAAAAGGACGATAACGAGTCTCAAAAACCCCAACACCCCGTGAGCGTCAGTGCCTTCTACCTGAGCCAGACTCCGATTACCCGGGCGCAATGGCGGTTCGTGGCCCACCTACCGAGGGAGGGAAAAAACCTCGATCTAGACCCCGCGCGTTTTAAGGAAAGCGATAACAACCCCGTCGAGCGCGTGAGTTGGTACGATGCGATCGAATTCTGCGCCCGTCTGTCCCGTCACACGGGAAAAAATTACCGTTTACCGAGCGAGGCCGAGTGGGAATACGCTTGTAGAGCGGGAACAACCACCCCCTTCCACTTTGGCGAGACGATCACGGTAGGACTGGCGAATTACAATAGTTCAAAGGTCTATCAACAAGAAAAGCCGAAACAATCCCCAAATAAAACCACCCCCGTCCGCTCCTATCCCCCCAACGCCTTCGGGCTGTACGATATGCACGGGAATGTTTGGGAGTGGTGTTTAGATCCGTGGCATAGTGATTATCAAGGCGCACCGCCCACAGACGGGAGCGTTTGGGACGAGACAAATAATGATAATCGTTATGAAAACTTATTAAATAGTATAAATAAACTCTTGACAGATGACCGATATTGTGTCTTGCGGGGCGGTTCCTGGGGCAGCCTTCCTGATGTCTGCCGTTCCGCGTTTCGCTACTACGACTACCGCCGCGACTACCGCTTCAACGATATCGGTTTTCGGGTAGTCTGCGTATTCGGGAGAACCCTGTAACCCTTTTCCCCTTTTTTTCCCTTTTTTCCCTCATTCCCTTTTCTGGAATTTTTTTGGGCAAGCTATAGTACAAGTGTATTGGTTTAGGGGGTCAATTACCTGGGGGGTTTGATCCCCCCTGCCCCCCTTGATAAGGGGGGTGCCGATAGGCGGGTGGATCTCCCTTGGTAAGGGGGGCATCTGATAATTTTTAACGCCTACTTAGTTGGTGTCAGAACATCTATTGCTGCCGCAAAAGTCGTTCGAGTAGGCTGGGTGCAACCCAAAAGCCAGCTTCTTGGAGACGTTCAAAGGTTACTCTTAAATCGAGCAATCCGAATTGGGCAGCATCTTTGACAATGCCCAAAAGTCCAATAATTCTTAAGCCACGCTCCGAAGCAATTTGCCTCCCTGCTTTGTCATCTAAAATAATCAATTCAGCTTCAATTTGCTCTGCTAGTAAAATCGCTTCTTGCTCACCCGGATCGAGTTTTTCCAATCCTGACCTTGAGGATGTCCTAACAATTTCAATCCGGAGCCAATCAGGGGGGTTAGCAATCCAATTGCGAACGATAGATGGAGATTCTGAGGCCTTTAATTCATCAGCTACAGCTTCAGGAATAACCACAAGCTTATACAGTTCTTGTAGGATCATAATTTGGTCAATTAAGAGCAGGTAGCAAATCGGAGAAGTGTCAGAAACAACTATCATTTCGCTCTGAGTTCTTTGAGAGTTTGCAAATCGCGTTCTAGTTCAATTTCATCATAATTCAGATAGACTCCCATCCGCTTTAAAAAGGCATGAGTTTCTAACCGAGAAGGTAATTGAAGGATGCGTCCAACTTCGGCCGTACTCAAGATACCGGCACGGTAAGCATCAGCAATAACCATTTCCAGCAGTTTATGAGCCAAATTATCGCCTGTTTGACCTAATCTCTGGGCGATTTCGTCGGGAATATCAACAGTGATTTGCATAAAATTATCGGAGTCGCTACCAGTTAGTTCTATCATAGGTGAAATAGATGGCTCTTCCGGTTTTTGTGTGGAAGGAAGAAGAATAGGGATAATTTGGTCGCATCTCAATTTGGTCGAAATATCTATAGGAAATTTTGGGCGCACGCAGTTCGATAAACTCACTGACCACGATGCGCCCCTACCATTGGCATAATAATATTATTGTAGGGGCGAATTGCATTCGCCCTCAGGGTTTGCGGCAAAAAGTTTTTTGTGAGGGCGGGGTGTGGGGTAGGGTCGTTTCATTCCCTCAAATGTCATTCTCTCCAATCCAACAGAGTTTTTAGATTTATTCAGCAAGCTCTATCTAGGGTTTGCTGAATAAGTACGGGCGAAGCATTCGGATAGAAAATCTACCTTTTCACCGATAGGTTATTGTCCGAATGCTTCGCCCCTACAGGACGCGGGCCGATGAAGACGCAAGGTTTTGAACGA
>NZ_JADEXI010000107.1:0-10723 GCF_015207185.1 Microcystis sp. LEGE 08355
AGACTGTGGGACTCACCATGACCGAGATATTAACGCTAGTAAAAACATTTTGGCCGCAGGGCTTGCGGTGTCAGTCCGGGTCGCGACCATAAGACCAGAACAGAGTAAATCTGTTAAGGCAGGTGCGAAAAATCCTTCGGGAAAGAAGCAGAAACCCAAATCGTGAGGTTTGGGAATCACCGTCCGTTTACGGCGGTGAGGATGTCAACCACCGCATGGGAACAATAGCGGGAAGCTTAGACACCAGAAAATTTTGACCATCGTGTAATAATTCCCAGGGTAGATGGACTAATCTTTTGCTGGTGCTGATGGCCAGAACTATTTTCTCTCCCCGGTGGCTATCTAATTCGTTCTGGAGGATGCGCTCCGTACCATCTAACCATCGGTACAAACCTTGTCCTGTTTTGGCGTGATCTTCCGGTAAACGAGTATAGTAATCGGTGTCGGCCTTTTTACTGAGGTTGTCTATTTCACTCAAGGATCTTGTGTAGAAATCAATCTGGTTGGGGTTATCCCAGAAAAATCGGAACTCAACGCTGTTGCTACCCCTCTCCTGAAGGTCAATATGCAGTATATTCATGATTTTTCTTGTTCCAAGAGTTTTTGTAGTTGCTCTAGGGTAGCATCTTTGAGCAGCAGGCGATCGCCGTTTTTGCTGACAATCAACACCCGTTCGATTTTCGGGGTTTCGGGAGAGTCAATTTTTTGCTTTGATTGGTAAAATTTCTCAGCGATGGCGATTGTTCCGCTAATAATGCCGATGATGGTGGCGATGGTAGCAAGGGTTCCCTCTCTCTCCGCTTCAGAGATAACTTCGTAGCTGCCTTGCACCCCTTCCGTCTCTAGGATATCCTGAGCAACTTTGATAGCATCGGCTCCTTGAATTTCTATCTGCATCAGTTTTGTTCCTCCTGTCAGTACCCCAGCAAAATGATCCTAAATCCGTTTATTAAAAACTGATTATCTATTCCCCCTTTTGCTTGTCCTGATATGTAGCCTATACTCAACGAATTTAGCACGAAACCCAACCAATGTCCTATTATCAAATAATTATAAATGATTTTGCCTGGTTATTGGATGGGGTGTTGGGTAACAGTCGTCAACCCAACCTACCTTCCGCGCTTTCTAGCTGTCGGTTCTAAGAGTTAGATTACCAAGTACAAGCTGAGCTAAGTCATCAGCTTTCTTTGATTGTTCTGCCGCCAATGTCCTTAGCGTAAACTCTTGTTCGACAGCATCTCCAATTTGTGTTTGAATCTCTTCTGGGGGAACAATTATTTGTAATTCTAGTAATCTAGACGGGCTAATTCTCTGTCGCCCCGTTGCACCAGTAACGTTTGCTGTCGCTTGTCGGGTAAAATGATCAGAACGTAAAGCCCGAAAAAGGTAATAAAGATTAATCTCGGCTTGTGATTTTTTTCGCAAAACAATAAATTCAGTTGAAGCTACTGCGTTAGTTACATCTTGAGTTACTAGCGCAATCTTTTTGTTGGCCAAGCTGGGCATGATCTTGGCGAAGAGAATGTCATTCTTTTGAAAGCGATGTTTTGTACTTCCAATCTCATTTCCTTGATTAAGTTTAAGAGTTAATATATAGCCATAAATATCATCTACTTCTCGTAAATCTATATATTCAAATATTTGACCAGCATATCTACTAGAGCGTGGATTAACGCTTCTTGATACAACATCTACAAAGTTTCCTAAAGGCTGCTGTTCAAACTCACCTATTTGCTCATGCAAATATTGTGTATAAGCTGCACCAGCATCAACTGTATCGATACTACGGGCTGATTCTTCAGTGATTGTTAATATTAAAGGGTCTGGTTTAATTAACTCAATAGTCATTGCAATTCTAGTTTTACTCTATGATAGGCTTCCGCGATAACAGGTAAATCATTGAGATCAGTTTCTCTATAATATTTTGAGGTAATGTCATAGCCAACGTGTTCTGCTTGTGCTAAAAAACGCTTTTTATTGTCTCCAGTAGTCTTCTTGAGATACAAAACACAGGTTCTAGCATTAGACCCCCCAAACGGCTTAAATGATCCGACAGGTAAGCTTATACAACCATGAATATGTGTACGAGATTTCACAAAGTTGCGAACTTCAGTCTCGGAAACTCCGCTGGCAACACCATGGGGCAAAATAACTAGCAAACGTCCAGTTTCAGGCTTTAATAGTCGAATTGCTCTCTCAAGAACCAAATAGTCTGAACCTTGAGCAGCTTTACCTCGTCCTAGATAATACCGGTTTAAAGTAGCAGAATCTTCATAGGGTATATTGAACGGGGGATTAATGAGAATTACATCAAACATTGCTGCGTTATTTTGCTCAATATTTAAAAAATCAGTTCTGCGTCCATCTGTATTCTCAAAAACATCTTCTCTAATTGAATCTCCTGTATAAATATGTTCATAGCCATCACCATGTAAAATCATATTTATTCGACATAAAGTGGCTAACCGAGGATTTATCTCAATTCCCCATAGATTATTCGTGACAAGATTACTAACTAAATGATCTTTTTCATCTTGGCTAGAATCAAGAAATCGAATTTTTTTGCGGACATTAATAAACGCTCTAATAAGAAAACCACCACTTCCGCATGATAAATCAAGGACTTTTTCTCCAATTTTTATATCAGCTATCTCAACCATGAACTCAACTAATTGTCTTGGGGTTAAATACTGTCCTAAGTCCCCTCGGAGTGTTCCAGTAAGAAAGGCTTCATAAACAGAACCAACTACATCTCCTCCTGCTCCAGCCAAGCCAAGTGGTGTCTTAAAACCATAAAGACCAAAAGGCTCTAATTCACGAACAATTTTTTCAACAGTTTCGTTGCTTCTAATTTGAATTTGAGTTCCCGTAGGGAATACATTAAAAGTCTGTTTTGCGTCAGTAAACATTTGCTGTAAAGCAGCTAGAGGTCCACTGCCAAGAAGCCAGGAAGATGTAAAGCGATTGGGTGCAAGGCCTTCAGCATCTCTTTTCTCTTCGTTAAACTTACAAGTGAGAATTTTAGTTAGCTCATCAAATGCAGACTCGGCAATGAGTCCTTCTTTAGCTAACTCTTTTCGACATTCCCTAAATGCTATTTCTAAGTCACCTTTATTTTCAATAGTTACTAAAAGTCGCTCAGCAGCTTGTCGCTTTTCCAATTGAACTACATTGCTAGAGACAGTAAGTATTGTGCTTTCAAGCTCTTGCGGTTCAGGAACGGATTCTAATCCGCCAATATCGTCTCTATCCAAATAATAAATCTCCCAATCACGTCCATTAGTCAGAACTGCAATTGGTGTAGATGGTTCAAGAAGTTGAGCATAGGAAAGCGCTTGGTTAACATCCTCCTCGCTCAATCGATGCTGAATACGCTTGGTTTCAACCACAAGAGCCGGACGTTCCCCAATATAAACAACGATATCAGCTTGCTTTCTAAATCTATGTCCTGAAGTTCCAGTGATTGAGACTTTTCGACGTATCTGGTTCCTGTCGTAACCAAGCCTCATTATGAAAGGAATAACAACATTCTCAGCACAGTCGTCCTCAGAGTTCAACGGTGGTGCTTTGCGAAAAATGTCATCTAAGATAGCCTGTTTATTCAACGGCATAATAATCTATACACCTATGGGTTACACGATAACTAAGCCTACTGCAAACCAGAGCAGTAGGTAAATAGCTTAAACCGTTGCGTTGCTGTTACAGGCAATACTACTATTAACCAGCTTAGTTGGGGAAAAAATCTCAATTACCGTCAATGGTTGACCTAAGAAAATATTTCAGTCTCTCCGTCGGGAAATAACCTATTAGAGACTGAAAAATCTTAGTCATTCCATTCCCCTTTGGGTGGTACGGGGGGATTGCGTCGAAGATGACGGGTTAAGTCCTCATCCGGCTGTCTCTCTCCTCTTAGCCACTGTTTAATCGCTGTTTCGATAATGCGACTAGGATCGTTAGTCAGGTGTTTAATCTGTTCTAAAACTTCCGAGTCAAGGTGAATAGCGATTTCAACTTTCTCCGCCGTGCGCTGAGTCGGTGTAGCATTGTCGTTCATAAGCTCTATTAATGATTGCTATCTATCATTCTACCCGTCAGTCGAGGATTCTCATCCAAGAGTTTATCTAGGAGCTGCTGAAAAAAGTTTTTCGTGGTGGCAGGGTGTGGGGTGTAGGGTGTAGGGTGTGGGGTTTTACCGATTTTGAAGTAGTCAGTTACCTAATTTTCAGGGAAAAAGTCCAGGGATTTTGCCCCCGATCACTCCATAGGCACTTTTTGAGGTAAAAAAGTCTAAAAGCCTTATCCAACAAGGTTTTTAGATTTATTCAGCCAGCCCTATATATAGTAATGGGATTTGGACAAATCATAGAGCCTTTCCTTAGCCATTGCCCTTTCCCTGATTTTGTCACCATAATCAAGCCTACCATAGTTTCCTGTGGATGCCGAGAGGGGAAGCTAAGGCCAAAACCCTGACTATACTTGCAGTTTAGCTTTTTTTACCTTTTACTTTTCGCTTTTGCTCCAGCCTTAGAGACTTTACCTCTACAATGAATTAAGGAATCTAAAATTTTATAAACCCCTGACTTTTGCCAGCAGTGAACCACGATGACTGACGTTCCCGTTTCTCGCATTCGCAATTTTTCCATCATCGCTCATATCGATCATGGTAAATCAACTCTCGCCGATCGCCTCCTGCAAATTACAGGAACCGTAGCCCAACGGGAGATGAAAGAACAATTTCTCGATAATATGGACTTGGAACGGGAACGAGGTATCACCATCAAGTTACAAGCGGCACGCATGGATTATACCGCTAAGGATGGTCAAAAATACGTTCTCAATCTGATTGACACCCCCGGCCATGTAGATTTTTCCTATGAGGTTTCTCGGTCTCTAGCGGCGTGCGAGGGAGCTTTATTAGTTGTGGATGCGTCCCAAGGCGTGGAAGCGCAAACTTTAGCCAATGTTTACCTAGCACTGGAAAATAACCTCGAAATTATCCCAGTTTTAAATAAAATCGACCTACCCAGTGCCGAACCGGAACGGGTCGCGGCGGAAATCGAGGAAGTGGTGGGTTTAGACTGTAGTGAGGCGATTCGGGCCTCGGCTAAGGCTGGGATCGGTATTAATGATATTCTAGAGTCGATCGTCCAATTAGTTCCCCCTCCCCAAGATACCCTTGAAGAACCCTTCCGAGCTTTAATTTTTGATAGTTATTACGACGCTTATCGAGGGGTAATTGTCTATTTCCGCGTCATGGATGGTCGGGTGAAAAAGGGCGATAAAATTCGTTTTATGGCTTCCGGTAAAGAATTTGTTATTGATGAATTGGGAATTTTATCACCGCAACAGGTGCAAGTAAATGAACTTCACGCAGGAGAAGTGGGTTATTTGGCAGCTGCGATTAAAACTGTTGCTGATGCCCGGGTGGGTGATACGATTACTCTAACCGCTAAACCAGCACAAGAGCCTTTACCCGGTTATACGGAAGCAAAACCGATGGTTTTCTGCGGATTATTTCCCACGGATGCTGATCAGTATGCCGATCTCAAAGATGCCCTAGAAAAGTTAAAATTAAACGATGCAGCCCTATCCTACGAACCGGAAACTTCTAGCGCCATGGGTTTTGGTTTCCGTTGCGGTTTCTTGGGACTGCTACACATGGAAATCGTCCAGGAAAGACTAGAAAGGGAATATAACTTAGATTTAATTACCACTGCTCCCTCGGTAGTTTATCAGGTCACTACCACCGATGGGGAAATTGTCGAAGTGGATAATCCTAGTTTGTTACCTTCCCCACAAAAACGGGAAAAAATTGAGGAACCTTATATCCAAGTGGAAATGATTACTCCGGAAACCTATGTAGGCGCTTTGATGGAATTATGTCAAAGTCGTCGGGGAGTTTTCAAGGATATGCGTTATTTTACTAAAACTCGCACCGCTTTGATTTATGAGTTACCTTTAGCGGAAGTGGTGACGGACTTTTTTGATCAATTAAAATCTCGATCGCGCGGTTATGCTAGTATGGAATATCAATTAATTGGCTATCGGGAAAATGAGCTAGTTAAATTAGATATTATGGTCAATGGTGATCCCGTTGATGCTTTAGCGATGATCGTTCACCGGGATAAAGCTTATTATGTTGGTCGTGCGTTAACCGAAAAGTTAAAAGAATTGATTCCCCGGCATCAAT
This sequence comes from Microcystis sp. LEGE 08355, assembly GCF_015207185.1. Taxonomy (NCBI): domain Bacteria; kingdom Bacillati; phylum Cyanobacteriota; class Cyanophyceae; order Chroococcales; family Microcystaceae; genus Microcystis; species Microcystis sp. LEGE 08355. The sequence goes on from NZ_JADEXI010000107.1 coordinate 6,191, forward strand.
TTAAGGTTCCCATTCAAGCAGCTATTGGTTCTAAAATTATCGCTAGTGAACATATTCCCGCTTTAAGAAAGGATGTCTTAGCTAAGTGTTATGGTGGTGATATTAGCCGCAAGAAAAAGCTGTTAGACAAGCAAGCAAAAGGGAAGAAACGGATGAAAGCGATCGGAACTGTTGATGTCCCCCAGGAAGCATTTATGGCAGTCCTAAAACTCGATCCTCAGTAAAGTCTAGGGGTGAGAATTAACTCACCCTTTTTAGTTTTGGCAGAGGGAAAGAAATTATTATGAAGCTTTTGAGATTATCCCATCAAGATTTATCCTCTGGATTAAGTATAGATTCTTGCGAGTTTTTTCCAGATTTTAATTTATTAGTTGGTATCTCAGGTGCAGGAAAAACCTCTATTTTAAAGGCCATTAGTAATTTAAAAAGAATCACTAACGGTGCATCTATAAATGGGGTAAAATGGGATGTAGAATTTTTAACTAATGATCATGTTCGTTATCATTGGTTGGGTGAATTTGAGGTTAGAAAAGCTCGTTCTCTCATCAAGATTGAAGAAGACGAAGTCAATAGTAATGACAGCGAAAATAAGGTTAGTATAATTAGGGAAACTCTTTTAAAAGATCAAGAGGTTTTGATCGAAAGAAACCAAGAGGTAATTGAGTTTAAACATTCAAAGACACCAAAACTACCATCTTATTTAAGCTGTATAGAGCTTTTCAATCAAGAAGAAGATGTTTTCCCTGTTCGACAGGAATTTAACAAAATGATTTTCAATCCACTTAAGTTTAATATCTCATATTCAGCAGTTGATAAAATCTTGGAAAACGACGAATATGCCAAATATAACTCTCTCTCTGAATTACAATCGAGTCAACTTCCTATTTCTGACAAACTACTGATCACATATCAAAAATATCCCGATACGTTCGAGATAATAAAGAGAAAGTTTTTAGATATTTTTCCTCAAGTTGAAGATTTAAAAATAGAATTTTTAGAACCATTGAAACTAGGTGATCTGATTGTTTCATCAAATAGAATTGTTTTACTTGAAGAGCCACCTCGCATACAAATAAAAGAAAAAAACTCTAATGTTTGGATTTTAGACCCAAATATCTCCTCTGGAATGATAAAAAGCCTGATGTTCTTAGCAACGATCAAATTATCTGCTGCTGGCAGCGTTATATTAATCGATGAATTTGAAAATAGTTTGGGGGTTAACTGTTTGGACACTTTAACAGAAGATTTATTAGTTAATTATCGAGATTTACAGTTTATTATTACCAGTCATCATCCCTATATAATTAATAATATCAGTCCTGCCTATTGGAAAATAGTCACTCGTAAAGGAGGAGTAATTCAGGTACACAATGCGGCTGATTTTCATATTTCTAAAACTCGACAAAAAGCCTTTATTGACCTTATCAATGTCTTAGAAGAATTTCTCCAAGGAATTAGTTAATCGATGAATATTTATTTTTTGGTTGAAGGAAGAAGTACCGAAAAAAAGCTTTATACTGTCTGGTTAACTCATCTTATTTCCGAAATTAAGCGAGTTTATTTTTACGATCAAGTAAATCGCAATAATTACTTTATTATTAGTGGTAATGGCTACCCCTCGATACTTGATGAGGGAATTCCTAACGCCATCGATAAAATTCAAGAAGTATCCAAATATAACTATCTAGTCATCTGTCTCGATGCTGATGAGGATACTGTCGAAGAAAGAGAACAATATGTTAATGACTTTATCACCAAAAATATTACTATCCCCGCACAACTTGAAATCGTGATAATCATTCAAAATCGATGTATTGAAACATGGCTACTAGGCAATCGTACAATATTTAATTCTAAACAACCTTTACAGGGACTTTTAGCTGATTATGTTAAATACTATGATGTTTACGAAAATGATCCCGAACTAATGGGTAGATTTAATTGCAGAAATCATGCCGATTTTCATTTGGCTTATCTAAAGTCTATTTTTGAAGCTAAAAAGTTGTCTTATTATAAAAAATTACCTGGGGTAGCTCAAGAACAATACTATCTTAATCAATTAAAAAAGCGTATCGATAAAACTGAACACTTAAAAACCTTTCAGAAATTTATTAATTTTTGTGATAATATTCGCCAAAATTTCCGATAAATTGATCTGTGGTGCTTCTGAAGAGGATGAAATATAAGCTGATCTGGCATCGTCTCCTGACTAATAGCTGATTGAGAATACAAGACTATGACAAGGCTTTTGTCCTATAAATTTCTAGGTCGGCAGATTTTTGTAGTATTGTAGTATAATGGTAACTCCAGAAAAACAATCCCAAAAGTGCCTTTAGTCTCTTCAGTTAGCAGTTACCAGATAGAAGTTAAAAATTGGCAATTTACTTGATGTTATGGCTTCCTTACGGGATATTCTCAGTTACTATCGCAATTATCAAAAAGCCGCCTTTTTGAGCATTGCTGCATCGAGTGTCTTTGAAATTATCGATCTGATGGTTCCCTATGCTGTCGGACAGATTCTTAATGTTCTTTCTCATCAGCCTTTAGATGGATTCGTGCAATCTTTAGTCGATCGCACCATGATTTTAACTCCCTTTGCCTCAGAAAAGTGGGTTAGCTTGGCAGTATTATTAGGCTTAATTTTCCTAACCACGGTAATTAAAGCACCAATTCAGCCTTGGGTGGGTGTCTGGTTTCACTGGGAAATATCCTTAAGAGCGCGACGAGATCATCTCAGAAAAATTATTGCCAAAATTCTCACCTTACCCCTATCTTTTTACGATGAAAATAATCCAGGACGCATCGCTAACCGGATCGCCAAAGGGATAGAAAATCATACTTGGACTTATCCCGAAGTGGCGGGAATGATGATCCCAAAATTGTTTAGAGTTTTCGGTATTTTTATTGTTATATGGATAATTCAATGGCAAATCGCCCTTGCTTTTCTTATTTCTTTTGTATTAATTGTAGCTTTTATTTTGAGAGATTTAAAATATTTAATGCAAAAAGAAAGAATTCTTGATCAGCACATCGAAAATACCCAAAGTCGCAATTCTGAGATTATTACTAATATCAAAACCGTCAAAGCTTTTGCCACAGAAGGACAGGAATTATATCGTCAAAAACAGCGTTTAGAGAGAGAATTTACCTACGTTATCTATCGCATTCATAAGGGTTATGTGGACTTAACAACTTGGGAAAAAACCCTCGTCCAAGCTAGTTTATTTGGAGTATTTTTCTTTACTCTCCTAGCTACCGTTCAACAGAAAATCTCGATCGGGCATTTTATCACCACCTATACCCTCGCTAGTATGGCCTATGCGGAATTAGATCCCCTATCCCAAATGGCAGAAACTTTCGCCCGTCGCTATGCTTCTATGGCACGTTTACAGGAATTTATCAACTTGCCTAGTGGCACTGATGCTGGTAGTCTTTTAGCCGATCATGCCCAACACAATCCCTATCATTTTACGGGGAAAGTAGAATTAAGTAATCTTAGCTTTGGCTATAGTCCTGAAAGAAGGATTATAAAGGATATTAATCTTCTGATTGAACCCTATCAAACCGTGGCATTAGTGGGAAAATCTGGTTCAGGAAAATCCACTTTAGTTAAGTTACTTTTCCGCTATTTTGAACCGAGTCAAGGGCAAATTCTGATAGATGGCGAGGATATTAGTCGCTTGGATGTGACTTGGTATCGGCGACGGTTAGCGATTGTCCATCAAGAAGTAGATGTGTTTAATGGTACGGTGTTAGAAAATCTCACCTACGGTAATCCTAATATTAGCTTCGAGAAGGTAGAAGAAGCCTGTAAAATTGCCCGTGTCGATGAATTTATTCAGGAATTACCTAATGGTTATTCCACTATTGTAGGGGAAAGGGGCGTGCGTCTTTCGGGGGGACAAAGACAGCGTTTAGGAATTGCTAGGGCGTTAATTGTTGATCCAGATGTGTTAGTTTTTGATGAGGCCACTTCTAGCTTAGATTATGAGTCAGAAAGAGCCATTCAACTAGCCATGAAATCCATTTTAGGCACTCGCACCACGATTATTATCGCCCACCGTCTCAGTACCGTTCGAGAAGCTGATCAAATTGTCGTCTTAGATAATGGTCGCATTGTCGAGATCGGTAGCCATGATCAATTATTAAATCAGCAGGGAATCTATCAACGTCTCCACTCTTTGCAAGAAAGTGGCGAACTGGTTTAGTCTTAAAATAGTCCCCGATAGGGGACTGAGAAAATATATCTAATGGGAGTTGATACTATGTCTAACGAAACCGTTACCTATTCCCTAGAAGCTGTTTTGACTAGGATTGAGGGGAAAATTGACAATCTCCAAAAAGATGTTAACCAAAAATTTGACAGTTTCCAAAAAGATGTTGACCAAAAATTTGAAAGTCTCCAAAAAGATTTTAACCAGAAATTTGACAGTTTCCAAAAAGATGTTGACCAAAAATTTGAAAGTCTCCAAAAAGATTTTAATCAAAAATTTGACAAAATCGACGAACGGTTAAATAAGCTAGAGGTGGGAC
>NZ_JADEXI010000108.1:0-10723 GCF_015207185.1 Microcystis sp. LEGE 08355
CCCCAACACCCTAACACCCTAAAACCTAAAACCTAAAACCTAAAATAAATATAATCATGAAAAAACGCTTACAATGGCTAGGTTTAATCCTGCTCACCCTGATAGGTGTCCTAGCTTTTCGTTCCCCGGCAATTGCCCAAACCCCGCGACATTTTACCGATTTAACTTTTCCTCCCCTTCCTGAAGTTACAGTTCCCCAATACGAGCGCTATCAACTAGATAATGGTATGGTGGTTTATTTAGTGGAGGATCCCAGCTTACCTTTAGTGAGTGGTACGGCGATGATTCGGACGGGAGGAAGATTAGAACCGGGGGAAAAAGTCGGATTAGCCGATATTACTGGAACCGTGCTGCGTAGTGGTGGCACGGAAAAACATCCTTCTAATGTCTTAAATCAAGTATTAGAACAAAGAGCAGCCCTCGTAGAAACCTCGATCGATCTTAACGCTGGAACTGCTAGTTTTAGCGCCCTTAGTGAAGATTTAGAAGCAGTTTTTAATCTCTTTGCTGAGGTTTTGCGTTCCCCAGCTTTTGAAAGTCAGAGGGTGGAATTAGCTAAAGTTCAGGAAAAAGGAGCGATTGCTCGACGTAATGATGATCCCAGTGATATTGCTAGTCGGGAGTTTAAAAAGCTAGTCTATGGTGATAATAGCCCCTACGCTCGTACTGTAGAATATAGCACTTTAGCTAATATTGACCGTCAGGATTTAATCGATTTTTATCGTACCTATGTCCGTCCCGACCAAATAATTTTAGGAATTGTCGGTGATTTTGATTCTCAGTCGATGAAAGCATTAATCAATAAGACTTTTGGCGATTGGAAAAATCCCGCCACTACCCCTAAAATTGTCACCCCTTCGGCAACCCAAAAAAATCTTCAAGGTGTTTTTGTCGTCAATCAACCCCAATTAACCCAGAGTAGCGTTTTATTAGGTCATCTTGGGGGCCGTTTGGATAGTCCCGACTATCCTGCTTTAACGGTATTAAATGAGATTTTAAGCGGTTTTGGTGGTCGTTTATTTAATGAAGTGCGCTCCCGTCAAGGATTAGCTTATTCTGTCTATGGTGTCTGGAATAGTCGTTATGATTATCCCGGTTTATTTATTGCCGGAGGTCAAACTCGCACCGATGCCACCGTACCTTTTATTAAGGCAATTTTAGGCGAAATCGAGCGCCTTCGCAATCAACCCGTTACTGCCAAAGAATTAGAAGACGCTAAAAATGCTATTCTCAATTCTTTTGTTTTTAAGTTTGAGAAACCTGGTCAGAATTTATCGCGATTGATGACCTATGAATACTATGGTTATCCCCAAGATTTTATCTTCCGTTATCAACAAGCGGTCAAAGGGGTGACAATTGCCGATATTCAACGAGTGGCCCAACAATATCTGCAACCGAATCAAATTGTGACTCTTGTGGTGGGTAATGAACAGGAAATTCAACCTCCTTTATCCAGTTTGGGAACTACGGTTAAAACTGTTGATGTCACCATTACACAACTATAAATAAATGTAGAGATGTCGGGTGTGTTACATGACGCTAACACACCTGAGAAAAATTTCCTTTTAAATGTTGACAAATTGCCTATCATAAAAGCATAGTCTTCATCAATTACCCAGAGACTTTTAGGGTTAGTATGTAATGCTCATCGAATTTAGTGTCGGTAATTATCGGTCTTTTAAGGATGTAGTTACTCTCAGTATGGTGGCTGCAGATGAAGCTGCAGATAATGATGAGCTTGATAAAAATAATGTTTTTAAGGTTAATCAGAATTTTAGTTTACTAAAAAGTGCTGCTATTTATGGAGCAAATGCTAGTGGTAAGAGTAATTTGATTCTGGCCTTATATTTTATGCAAAGTTTTGTTATTAATTCCTCGAAATTACAAATTACAGATAAGATAGATTTAGAAAAATTTCGATTAAGTTCTGAAACCGAAGATAAACCTTCTTTTTTTAAGATAGTTTTTTATCTAGATAATAAGACCTATGAATATAGCTTTGAAGTCACTCAAGAGCGAGTAATTTCTGAGGGGTTATCTTGCACTCCTAAAACTCGTAAAACTAATATATTTAGTCGGGAAAAAGATAAAATTAAATATAGCAAAAGTCTGATGAAGGGCAAAGATGTCAAAGATTTAACTAAAAAAAACACCTTATTTCTATCGATTGCTGCTCAGTTTAATGATCCGTTAGCAGGTAAGATTTTACTCTGGTTTAGTAGGTTAAAGATTATATCGGGTTCGCAACTTGAAAATTTAAGACAGCTATCTATTGACTATCTTTCTAGAGAGCAAAATCTTAAAAATGAAATCGTTTCCTTAATTAAAAAATTAGATTTGAGTATTAAGGATATGAGTATAGAAGTGGGACGGAAACCCCTAGATAATTTTCATAAGGATATTCCAGATACAGTTTACAACTCCATTGAAACCTATCATGAAAAGTATGATTTAGATGGAAAGGTAATCGGGTTAGAAAGCTTTCAACTGAATAAACATGAGTCGCGTGGCACTCAGAAATTATTTGCCTTATTAGCACCTATTTTATCGGTTTTAAAAGCAAGTGAGGTATTGATAATTGATGAACTGGATTCCCTACTGCATCCCTTAATGGCAATAGCAATTATTGGATTATTTAACTCTCAACAAACAAACCCTAAAAATGCTCAACTTATTTTTGCTACTCATGATGTTAATTTACTTAGTAATCAACTGTTTAGGAGAGATCAAATCTGGTTTACCGAAAAAAATCGCCAAGAAGCAACGGATTTATATTCTCTGGTCGAATTTGATATTGATAATAATGCTTCCTTTGAACAAGATTATATTCAAGGTCGCTATGGTGCCATACCTTTTATTGGTGATTTAAGCAAAGTTATCGGTGATTATTATGGCTAAAAAAGATGGTAATTATAGTTATTTAAAACGTCAAGCTAACAAGAGACAGCCAAGGGAAACATTTTTGATTGTTTGTGAAGGAGAAAAAACTGAATACTATTACTTTACTTGTTTGAGAGAAGATTTAAAATCTAATAACATTAAAATAAAAGTTAAGGGAGAAGGTCAAAATACCTTGAGTTTAGTCAAGAAAGCAATTAATATTAAAAACAATGAAAAATCAGCATCTTACGATCAAGTTTGGTGTGTTTTTGATAAAGATAATTATACCAAAGAGCAATTTAATCAAGCTGAGAGACTTGCCCAAAAAGAAAATATCAAGATTGCCTATTCTAATGAAGCCTTTGAAATTTGGTATATTTTACACTTTCAATATCTTGATACTGCTACACCTAGAGATAGATACGGGAGTATTTTAACTAATCAAATGAGAAAACTTGGATTAGTTGGCGAGAAAGAAAAATATGAAAAAAACCGAGAGAATATCTATGAAAAATTAAAGCCTTATCAGCCGACAGCGATTATCAACGCCGAAAAACTTATTAAACGGCGAGATGAATTAAAACAACATCCTTTTGATCCCCATCCTTCCACTACCGTACATGAATTAGTGAGGGAACTCAATAAAAATAGTCGATCTTAAACTTAACTATTTTGAGATAACTAAGGCTATCATTGAGGAAAGTTACTGTTGAGACTCCTGATTAGTTTATTAATTTTTGTATCAACTAGCTAGACAATTAAACCCTTTAGAGATAGGGTGATCGTAGCTGGGTTTGCTATTATAGAGTTTTGTAAATAAATATCAAACTCAAGGATTTTTGAAGATGGTATGTCGCTAAACTGAAAGTATAGAGTACAGAGGTAAAAATACTTATGATGCTACTACAAGATGTTGCGAGAACCTCTAGAGAACAAGCATTAATTCTGTGGTTTGAAGAAGTGGACAGCAAAGATGTGGGGTTAGTCGGTGGCAAAAACTCCTCCTTAGGCGAAATGATCCAACAATTAACCCCGAAAGGGATTAATGTCCCCACAGGATTCGCCACCACCGCTTACGCTTACCGTCACTTTGTCGAAAAAGCCGGACTAGACGCACAATTAAGACAAATTTTCCAAGATTTAGACGAAAACGATGTGCAGAACTTGCAGGAAAAAGGTAAACAAGCACGCACATTAATCCTCAATACACCGTTCCCCGATGATTTAAGTCATGCGATCGCTATTGCCTATCGCCGACTCTGTGAACGTTATGGCGATGATCTCTATCATTCCATCGATGTGGCCGTTCGATCGAGCGCCACTGCCGAAGACTTACCAGAAGCGAGTTTTGCCGGACAACAGGAAACCTATCTCAACGTGCAGGGAGTGAGGGGAGTTTTAGAAGCTTGTCATAAATGTTTTGCCTCTTTATTCACCGATCGCGCTATTTCCTACCGTCATCATAACGGTTTCGATCACTTTGCCGTCGCCCTTTCCGTCGGTGTCCAAAAAATGGTGCGTTCAGATCTAGCCACCTCCGGGGTGATGTTTTCCATCGATACGGAAACAGGGTTCAAAAATGCCGCTTTAATCACGGCAGCCTACGGTTTAGGGGAAAATGTCGTGCAAGGTGCTGTTAACCCCGACGAATATCTGGTTTTTAAACCCACTCTTAAAAACGGTTACAAACCCATCCTCGAAAAACGCCTCGGCAGTAAAGCGATCAAAATGATCTACGATGATGGAGGATCGCGTCTAACCAAGAATATCCGAGTTAACAAGCTAGAACAGGATCAATTCTGCATTAGTGACCAAGAAATCCTCACTTTAGCCCGTTGGACGACCCAAATCGAGGAACATTACTCGCAAGTGCGCGGAACCTACACCCCCATGGACATCGAATGGGCAAAAGATGGGATCACGGGAGAACTGTTTATCGTTCAGGCGCGTCCAGAAACCGTACAATCGCAAAAAGCCGCTAATATCCTTAAATCCTACGAGATTAAGCAAAGAAGTCAAGTTTTAGCGGTGGGACGGAGTGTAGGTGCGGCAATCGGTCAAGGAAAAGCCAGAGTCATCCTCAGTGTAGATAAAATTAACAACTTTAAACCGGGAGAAGTTCTCGTCACCAATCGCACGGATCCCGACTGGGAACCGATTATGAAACAAGCAAGCGCGATCGTGACTAATCAGGGTGGTCGTACTTGCCATGCCGCTATTATCGCACGAGAAATGGGCATTCCGGCGATCGTGGGTTGCAATAATGCCACGGAAACGATTAAAACCGGTCAGGAAGTCACCGTTTGCTGTGCGGAAGGGGATGAAGGGAAAGTTTACCTCGGATTGCTACCCTTTGAAATTCTTGAAACTCCCCTGGACAATTTGCCCCAAACTCGGACAAAAATCCTCATGAATATCGGTAATCCCGAAAAAGCCTTCGCTTTTGCCGATATTCCTGCCCAAGGGGTCGGTTTAGCGCGTCTAGAATTCATTATCGCTAACCATATTCAGGCCCACCCCAGCGCTTTGCTGAAATTCCACGAATTGGAAGAAGGAGACGTAAAAGACCAAATCGCCGAATTAACCAAACACTACGAGGATAAACCCCAATTTTTCGTCGATAAATTGGCCCGGGGAATTGCCATGATTGCAGCCGCATTCTACCCCAAAGATGTAATTGTGCGGATGTCCGATTTCAAATCCAATGAATACGCTAATTTATTGGGTGGCAAACCCTTTGAACCCAAGGAAGAAAACCCGATGATCGGTTGGCGCGGCGCTTCCCGTTATACTGATCCTAATTATCGCGAGGCTTTTGCTTTGGAATGTCGGGCGCTGAAAATGGTCAGGGAAGAAATGGGATTAACTAATGTGATTCCGATGATTCCTTTCTGTCGTACCCCCGAAGAAGGGATGAGAGTCCTTGAAGAAATGGCGAAAAATGGTCTCGAACGCGGGGTTAATGGTTTGCAAGTTTATGTGATGTGTGAGTTACCAAGTAATGTAATTCTTGCTGACCAATTTGCTCAGGTGTTTGACGGATTTTCGATCGGTTCTAATGATTTGACCCAATTAACCTTAGGATTAGATCGGGATTCTGCCCTAGTTGCCCATCTTTTTGATGAACGGAATGAGGGAGTTAAACGCATGGTGAAAATGGCTATTGAAACCGCTAAAGCCCATAATCGCAAAATCGGTATCTGTGGTCAAGCCCCCAGTGATTACCCCGAATTCGCCCAATTTTTAGTGGAATTAGGCATCGATTCTATCAGTCTTAATCCTGATTCTGTCCTCAAAACTTTATTGATGGTGGCAGCAGTGGAGAAAGGACAATAGTTTAGTGATAAAGGTGGGCAAGTCCCACCTTTTTTTGTACTAAGCCAACTAACTTCATCATACTGAAAATACCTATAGCCCACTATGGCTATTTTTTAGTTGTCTCTTAACAAAGATTAACTTTAAACTGCGATTAAGAGATAAACTTAGATTTCGTCAGGATTAAGGCCTAATTCCCGCAGTTTATTGGCTAATCGTTCCGCTCGTTGTTTTTCCTCATTATAGCTAGTGAAAGCTTGTCCATCGGGATAAAAAAGCAACATTTCCGGTTCGATCCCCCCTTAATCCCCCCTTGATAAGGGGGGTGCCGATCCCCCCTTAATCCCCCCTTGATAAGGGGGGTGTCTGATAATTTTTAACGCCTACCTACTTATAAGCCAATAACACCACTCCCAAGGGGTCTAATATAATTAGAGGAGGTTGATCAAAGGGGGTTTATGGACGATAAAACCACAAAGCCGGAAGAATCCGAATCTGAAGAGAAAAAAGAATCAGATTTTGAACAGGAAAGTAAACAGGCTCAAGTTTGGACGGGAAAAATCACTGCTTTTGTTGCCCATCAACTCCGAACCTCCGCTCCTTCCCTTCCAATTATCGGGGGTAGCATTACAGGCATCTTAACTTGGCTTAGTCAACATGACACGGTTAACGCGATTATTGTCGGGGGAGTCACCTTTATCGTCACGGGCTTTTTTACCTACGGATCAGCCTGGAGTAAAGCGTTTTTAGAAGTGGCAAGAACCAAAGGTAAAGATCACGGTAAAGGTACAGCTTTAAGCTTTTTTGTTTGGCTAGACAAAGGACTGGAAAAAATACGTTGGCAATTAGCTAATCCTGACGGGAAATATTTAATTAAATTACGGGATTCAGATTGTCGTTATGATGATATTGAAGGGATTGAAGATGCAATCTTTGGTTTTTCTACCCCAGAACTGGAAGAAATTTTTATTAATTTGGATCTGAGTCAATTAGAACTGCGCTCAGAAGAAGAATCTAAAGGTACGGGGGATGATATTTGGGATTTATTGCGACGGGCTAAAAAGAGGACAAATTTACGGTTGTTAATTCTGGCTCCTGGTGGACGAGGAAAAACAACTTTATTGCGTCATTTAGCCTATAACTACGCTCTAAAACAACCGAAACAAAATGCACCTTTTTAATTCCTGTCTTTTTACGTTTACGGAGATGGCAGGAATTGATTACCACCACAGAAGAATTGGATTTACCGACCTTAATTGAGCGACATCTTAAACAAGATATTTCTCAAGAATTAGATTTACCTCAGAACTGGGCTAAAAGTCATTTAACCCGTCAGCGAATGTTAGTGATGTTTGATGGTTTTGATGAAGTTAAACCCGAATATGCCGAAAAAGTCAGTCAATGGATTGGCAAACAGTGGCAAGATTTTCGCCAAAACTATTTTATTTTAACCTCTCGTCCCAAAGGCTATCAAGCGTTTAGCTCTGAGCATAAACCTCGGCAAAAGGTGTTTATTAATGAATTTACCGATAAAAATATTCATGATTTTGTGTATAAATGGTATTTCTGGCAAGAGCAGGAAACCAGAGTTAGCAGAAGTTTAAAATCAAAACAAGAAGCTGCCGACAATAAAGCAAAGGATTTAATTAATCAGTTATTTGCTCTCGATGATTCCGGGGAAAGTTCTACTCTATTAGCCTTGGCGAGAAATCCCTTAAATCTGAATATGATAGTACAGTTACATCGGGCAAACTTTGGCTCGGAACAAAAATTACCTCAGCAACGAGTGGATTTATTTCGCCGAATTTTTGATCTGCAATTGATCACTCGCCCTCAAGCTAGGGGCATTGATATGATTTTAGATAATAATGAGGAAAATCATCGTCAACGGGTATTACAACAATTAGCCCTGAAAATGGGAAATACAACCACGATTGAATATTCGGAATTACTGAGTTCTACACAAAATTTTATTCAGGAATTGGGTTATCCTGAAAGCACTTCGGCTAAGGATTTTGTAGAGCGGTTAATTCATGTGAGTGAGTTAATTTTGAAAAAAGATGAATACTATGAGTTTGCCCATAATCTTTTTCAGTCTTATTTAATCGCTTTGGAAGTTAAACGGTTAAAACAAGAAAATTTACTCAAGGAAAATTGGGAGCAAAATCTCTGGTACGAGGCTTGCATTATGTATGCCACTTTATTGACTAATCCGACTGATTTTATTGTCTATTTTTATAATCAATCTAATCCTAAAGCTCAGGGATTAGCGGAGCGATGTTATCGAGAATTACCTGTTAAAAAACGTCGAGGTTTGGAATTTTTAGAACAAAAACGACAGACTTCTCTCTTTACCCAACTAGAAACCTATCTGAAAAATGGGCAATGGCGCGAAGCCGATGAGGAAACGGCGCGGTTAATGTTGTTAATTGCTAAAAGGGAAGATGAAGGCTGGCTAGATGAAGAAAGCATTAACAACTTTCCCTGTGAAGAGTTACGCACCATTGATAAGCTCTGGGTAGATAATAGCGGCGGCAAATTTGGCTTTTCTGTGCAGAAAAAAGTCTGGCTGGATTGCGGTGGTGTCCCAGGGGAATACGATTATGATGTGTATAAAAAATTCGCTGACGAGGTGGGTTGGCGCAGGTGGCGCAGGAGCGGACACTGGTTGAGCTATGATGAGCTAACTTTTTTATTAAACAGTAGTAAACACGCACATTTGCCTTTTTTTAAGTGGTTCCCTAGTAAGTACGCAAGGGCTGGTTATGCTCTTTTCTGGCGCAGCGACTTGTAACCTGTAATATATCACAGACTTATACATCTTAAACCAGTAAAAAGCCCCCCTTGATAAGGGGGGCTTTGATCCTTCTTGATCAGGGGGATCTGACAATTTTTAACACCTAACTAATTAGACAGGAAAAGAATAGCCAAAAAATTCTATCTACAACTTTTGCAACAGGGATCAAGGACAAAATCAAGGATTTACAATCTCGGTTTCAGAACAGTCCACTGGGTTACGGAGGCCATGGCTTTCCAACCTAAAAACTTGCCGACTGGTTCGGCTTTTTCAATGCCAATTCGCAGCAGTTCCCCCCCTAATTTACTATGCCATTGCAAGAGGACTAATTCGCTTTCAATTGTAACAGTGTTAGCAACAAGACGACCCCCGGAGCGCAGGGCTAACCAACAGGTTTCCAATAGCTGGGGTGTGGTGATACCGCCACCAATAAAAATAGCGTCCGGTTGCGGTAAATCTTCCAGGGCGCTCGGTGCGATTCCGGCGACGATTTGCAGGTGAGGCGTTCCCAAGGCGGCGGCATTATCGGCAATGTATTGTAATCTGGTGGGATGATGTTCGATCGCAATAGCCTGGCAACGGCGATCGCTCCGCAGCCACTCAATGGCAATGGAACCACAACCTGCCCCCACATCCCAGAGCAATTGTCCGGGTAGGGGAGCCAATGTACTCAGAGTGATAGCACGAACTTCTCTTTTTGTCAACTGGCCGTCATGATGGTAAGCAGAATCCGGCAGTCCGGGAAGGCGCGGCGCCAGGGTGGGGGGATGGGAGGAGATGCAGCTAATGGCGATGACATTTAAATCCGCCAGCTCTGTAAATTGCCAATCGTTGGCGATGCCTTGAATGTGGCGTTCTAGGGTTCCCCCTAGATGTTCTAAAACCGTGATGGAACTTTCGCCAAAACCTCTCTCCCGGAGCAGCCGAGCAGCGATCGCTGGAGTCTGGGCATCGGCACTCAGTACCAGCAGTTTAGCGCCGGGATAAAGCACCCCATTCAACCAAGCCGGAGGGCGACCGCACAAACTCAAAGTTTCCACTTCACTCAGAGACCAACCCAAACGACTACAGGCAAGACTGAAGGCAGAAGGAGAGGGAATAATCGTCATTTCCTCAAGGGGAATCTGACGGGTGAGGGTGACACCAATCCCGTAGCACATGGGATCACCACTGGCCAAAACACAGACGGATTGACCACGAAGGCGGATAATCTCGTTCACAGAGTCTTGAATAGGAGAAGTCCAGAGCAGTTTTTGCCGTCGATCCTCTGGGGGTAACATTGCCAGATGACGTTCACCACCGACAATAACTGATGCTAAAGAAAGCAGACTTCGGCCCACTGAACTTAACCCTTCTAAGCCATCTTCACCAATTCCTATGATCGATAGCCATTTCGACTGACAATTGCGATCCGCCATATTAAAAAAAATCGCTACTATTTCATTATCTGCCATCAGGCTCTATCCTTCAAACAAGATATAATCGGGTTAGTGCCAAGTTAATTTAGAGGAAAAATTATGACCACCACCGCCGATGACGTTTGGAGATTATTAGCCGAATTAGTAGAAGCTCAAAAAGAAACCGAGCGACGCTTTCAAGCAACTGATCGCCAAATTACCAGACTCAGTCAAGAAATTGGTAATCTTGGCGGTAAATGGGGACGTTTTGTCGAAAATATGGTAGCCCCCGCTTGTGAGACTTTATTTTTAAATCGTGATATTCCCGTACATC
>NZ_JADEXI010000109.1:0-10722 GCF_015207185.1 Microcystis sp. LEGE 08355
GGAACTCTGAAATTTTCGGCTTAGTTGCTGGCAGCTTGCCGCCAACTCACTCCTCTAGATAAGTATTTTGACTCAGGCATCTTCCTCTTTCGAGACGTTGTGACACTTAGGGTGCGGAATGTGGGTTCGAGACGTTGTGACACTTAGGGTGCGGAATGTGGGTTGATATATTTACTCAGTCAAAAAACGATGATTAAGTTAAAAGTCACAACGGTAGGGAACTCTATGGGGGTGATTTTCCCGAAAGAGTTGGTGGAGAAGCTGCGCCTTAGTAAAGGCGATGTGCTCTACCTCTTGGAAACGCCGAATGGCTTTGAGCTTACACCCTACGACCCCGAATTTGTCCAGCAAATGGAAGTGGCGGAGGAAGTGATGCGCGAAGACTGGAATGTTTTGAGAAAGCTGGCAACTTAGGCTCATGAACCAGCTAATCTGGATAGCTGATGGGGTAGCTCTCGCGATTCATCACCGCCAAATAGCCGAGCATGGTGGATTAGAGGGTATTCGAGATGAGGGGTTGCTAGAAAGCGCACTTTCCCGACCGCAAAATCTTCTGGCTTATTCTAAGTCGCCTCCTGACATGGCTTCTTTGGCAGCAGCCTACGCTTATGGGATTGTCAAGAATCACCCTTTTGTAGATGGGAAGTAGTTATGATTGCCGCATCATTTTCTATTTAGAACAAGACGAGAAAATTCCAACAGATAGAATAGTTTTGATTAACATTGGAACTCATGATGAGGTGTATTAACTAATAACTGATAGCGGAAATAACTATGAATCCCAAAATTTACGCCTTACTTACCCTTTCTCTAGTGGCTACCGTCACCCTACCAGTTGTTAACGGGAAGCTACCCCCTCTCATCCCTGCGGTGATGGCGCAAAATACAAACGCGAGGAAAGCCGAAGCAGATAGGCTTTTACAACAAGGTATTCAACAATATCAAACCAGTCAATTTCGGGAAGCATTACAATCTTGGGAAAAAGCCTTACAGATTTATCGAGAAATCAAAAATCGCCAAGGGGAAATGCTTTCTTTAGGCGCTTTAGGACTTACTTACGACTCTCTCAGACAGTACCAAAAAGCGATTGAGTACCATCAACAGTCTTTAGCCATCGCGAGGGAGTTAGACTATCGGCAGGTGGAATCGCTTTCTTTAAGTAGTTTAGGACTCGCTTACCGTTCCCTCGGACAGTACCAAAAAGCGATCGAGTACCATCAACAGTCTTTAGCCATAGATAAGGAAATCGGCGATCGCTCTGGGGAAGCCAATTCTTTAAACAATCTAGGCGACACTTACAACTCACTAGGACAGTATCAGAAAGCGATCGAGTACCTTCGACAGTCCTTAGTGATCGCGAGGGAGATCGGCGCTCGCCAATGGGAAACCAATTCTTTAGGCAATTTAGGAAACGCTTACCAATCCCTCGGACAGTACCAAAAAGCGATCGAGTTCTATCAACAGTCTTTAAGCATTGCTAGGGAGATCGGCGATCAAGGAAGTGAAGCCAAAATCTTAGGCAATTTAGGGGTTGCTTACGATTCCCTGGGACAGTATCAGAAAGCGATTGAGTACCAGCAACAGTCTTTAGCTATCGCGAGGAAGATTAAAGATCGCTCCAATGAAGCCAATTCTTTAAACAATCTAGGCGACACTTACAACTCACTAGGACAGTATCAGAAAGCGATCGAGTACCTTCGACAGTCCTTAGTGATCGCGAGGGAGATCGGCGATCGCCAATGGGAAACCAATTCTTTAGGCAATTTAGGAAACGCTTACCAATCCCTCGGACAGTACCAAAAAGCGATCGGATACTATCAACAGTCTTTAGCCATCGCGAGGGAGTTAGGCGACCGACGGGGGGAAGCCTATTCTCTAGGCAATTTAGGAGCCGCTTACCTATCCCTCGGACAGTATCAGAAAGTCATCGAGTACCATCAACAGTCTTTAGCCATCGCGAGGGAGATCGGCGATCGCTCTGGAGAAGCCGCTTCTTTAGGCAATTTAGGAATCGCTTACCGTTCCCTCGGACAGTACCCAAAGGCGATCGAGTACCAGCAACAGCATTTAACTATCGCCCGCGAGATCGGCGATCGCCAAGGGGAAGCCAATTCTTTAGGAAATTTAGGAAACGCTTACCAATCCCTCGGACAGTACCAAAAGGCGATCGAGTACCTTCAACAGTCTTTAGCCATTGCGAGGGAGTTAGGCGACCGACGGGGGGAAGCCTATTCTCTAGGCAATTTAGGAGCCGCTTACCTATCCCTCGGACAGTATCAGAAAGTCATCGAGTACCTTCAACAGACTTTAGCCATCGCGAGGGAGATCGGCGATCGCTCTGGAGAAGCCGCTTCTTTAGGCAATTTAGGAATCGCTTACCGATCCCTCGGACAGTACCAAAAAGCGATCGATAATTTAGAAGCATCCCTAAACATTACTTTAAAAACCCGTAGCGAATTATCCCGCGATGATCGCAAGGATTTTTTAGCCGCTAATGAGAATCAAACTCCGGTAATCACCCTCGCCGAAGTCCTCATCCAACAAAATCAACCAGAAAAAGCCTTTCAATGGCTTAACCTCGCCACTACTGCCGATCTCGCCGATTACAATCGCCTGATTAATGCCAAAGTTGCCGATCCCGATGCACAAAAAGCACTTGATAACTGGAACACCGACAATCGACAACTCGAAGGAATGCGCCGACAACTACAGGATAAATACTCCCAAGAACTGGCACAACAGCTCCGACAATTCGAGGAAAAAGTGTATAAAAATGCGGAAACTATCGGAGAAAAATATCCCGAAATTGCTGAACTTTTTGAAACTAAACCCACTGACATCGCCCAACTCCAGAAAAATATCGCTCCTGATACCCTCGTCATTCAACCCGTTCCCCTCCGCGATAAAGTCGCCCTATTTCTCGTTACTAGAGAAAAATTAATCGTTATTCAGAGCGATGCAAAACGCGATGATTTTAATCAACTTGTCAGTCAATACCACAACCAATTAGCCGACTATAAAAATGCCGACTACCTCGTTACCGGTAGTAAATTGTACGAGATTTTAATCCGTCCCATTGAGTCACAAATCGCCACCAGTTCCCCAAAAAATATCGCCATCATCGCTACCGGACAACTGCGCTATATTCCCTTTGAAACCCTCTACGATAAGAAAAATGACCAAGTTCTCCTAGAAAAATATCCAATTTATTATTTAACTCGTATCTCCACATCTACCCCTCCCGCGACCGAAAGAAAACCCTTACAAGGTCTAGCATTTGCTAACCCTAAACCCACCCAAGAAGAACTTAAAGGCACAGAAATAGAAGCAGAAACTATCAGCAAAATCTTTCCGGGAAGTGAAAAATATCTCGGCACAAACGCAACTCTAGATATATTCAAAAAACAAGCCTTTCGCTTCTCGATTTTACACTTAGGAACTCATGGCTGTTTTAAGCGTGCTGGCTGTCCTAATTTGGATATGCAAGCTAATACTATTCTTTTCGCCAATAAAGAGCAATATAACATCGCCGATGCTGCATTATTAGGCTTAAAAAATACCGAATTAATCACTCTTAGTGCTTGTCAAACCGCCAAAGAAGCCAACGCAGACGGCCAGGAAATTTCAGGACTTGCTTACGTCTTAGAAAGAGCCGGTGCTAAATCAGTAATTGCCAGTCTTTGGAGTGCTGAAGATAATACCAGTGCGGAAATTATGACCCAATTTTATCAAAATCTCAAGAATGGTATGACTAAAAGTGAAGCCATGCAAAAGGCCAAACTGAGTCAAATTAAAAGCCATCCTTATTTTTGGTCGCCCTTTATTTTGATTGGGGCTGCTAATTAAGTAGGTAGGCACAATTATTTGTAGGATGGGTTAGCGGTAGCGTAACCCATGCGGGCGTTGGGCTTCGGCTGTGAGCTCAGCCGAACGGTTTCATGCTTCAACCCAACCTACGTTCATTTTATATTTAATTCCACCCACCCACTTAGGGTTTGCTGAAAAAGTACGGGCGAAGCATTCGGATAGAAAATCTACGGTTTCACCGATAGGTTATTGCCCGAATGCTTCGCCCCTACAGGAGGCGGGCCGATGAAGACGCAAGGTTTTGAAGCATGATTCTCTCAAAATCTTGCACCTGTTTCGCGAGAAAAGCCACAAAACCCTTACCTTGCCTACATTTCACATTTATTCAGCAAACCCTAATTAAGCAGCCGATGATAACTCTTAATCGCTGATAATCAGGATTATTTCCTAACTTTTAACTGCCGACATCTGCCGCATTTCTAAATACACTAATAAAGCGTTAATATCGGCGGGATTGACTCCGCCAATTCGCGAGGCTTGGCCGATGGTGGCGGGTTTAATTTTTGTTAATTTTTCCCGGGATTCCATTGACAAAGTTTCGATTTTCATGTAGTCAATATCGGGGGATAAATGACGGTTACTGTGGCGACTAATTTGGTCGATTTGATTTTGTTGTCGCTTCAAATAACCGGAATATTTAATCTCAATTTCTACCCCTTCTCTTTCGGCTAAATTTAAATCAGGATTACCTAAACCATAGCGATCGAGATCGAGATAATGCAAGCTAGGACGACGCAGTAAATCCGCTAAAGAGAGAGAACCTTTGATTTTTTGTTCCGTATCCTTAACGATGGCGATTGCCACCTCATCCCGTTCTTTAATTCTCGTTTCGTGTAGGCGTTCTTTTTCAGCGATAATATTAGTCTGTTTCGTTTGGAATAATTGCCAACGCCGGTCATCAATTAAACCAATTTCTCGCCCTAAAGGTGTTAATCTTTGATCGGCATTATCCGAGCGCAATACTAAGCGATATTCGGAACGACTGGTTAACATTCGATAGGGTTCCCGCAGATCCTTAGTACACAAATCATCGACCAAAGTTCCTAGATAACTTTCCTCCCGGGGAAAAACAATTAACTCTTTTCCTAAAGCAAACCGTGCCGCATTAATCCCCGCCACCAGTCCCTGGGCTGCCGCTTCTTCATAACCGGTTGTGCCGTTAATTTGTCCCGCACAAAATAACCCCTCAATCTTCTTCGTCATCAGGGTTGGATAACACTGAGTTGCCGGTAAATAATCGTATTCCACTGCATAGGCAGCACGCAACATCACACAGTTTTCTAAACCGGGTAAAGTCCGCAGCATTGCTAATTGAACATTTTCCGGCAGTCCCGTTGAAAAGCCTTGGATATAAAGTTCGGGAATATCGCGCCCTTCCGGTTCAATAAAAATTTGATGACTTTCTTTATCGGCAAAACGGACGATTTTATCCTCAATACTAGGACAATAACGCGGTCCTTTGGAGTCAATAAAACCGCCATAAATGGGGGATAAATGTAAATTATCTCTGATTAATTGATGAGTTGCCGCCGTGGTGCGGGTGAGATGACAGTTCATTTGTTCCCGTTCGATCCACACCTCCGGATCAAAACTAAACCAACGCACCTCGTCATCGGGCGGTTGCGGTTCCATGCGGGAGTAATCCACCGAACGCTTATCCACACGGGCAGGAGTGCCAGTTTTTAGGCGACCGGTCTCGAATCCGAGACGATTTAGGGTTTCTGTTAAACCCACCGCCGCAAATTCGCCCGCCCGTCCGGCGGCCATAGACTTGCCGCCGATCCAGATTTTGCCGCCTAAAAAAGTGCCAGTGGTTAAAATGACGGCTTTAGCGGCGAAACAAGTGCCGAAATAGGTTTCTACTCCTAAAACTTGCTCATTTGCCCCTAAAATCAGGTCTGTGGCCATGGCTTCCCGAATAACCAGATTTGCCTGGGTTTCGACGATACCTTTCATCACCGCCGCGTATTCCCGTTTATCGGTTTGGGCCCGTAGGGCCCAGACTGCCGGTCCGCGAGAGGCATTAAGAACCCGTTTTTGCAGATAGGTGCGGTCGGCCATTTTGCCAATTTCGCCGCCTAAAGCGTCCACTTCGTGGGTTAATTGGGATTTAGCCGGACCACCGACGGCGGGGTTACAGGGTTGCCAAGCGATTTTATCGAGATTAAGAGTGAGGAGAAGGGTACGACAACCGAGACGGGCGCAAGCTAGGGCCGCTTCACAGCCGGAATGGCCCGCCCCGACGACGATGACATCAAATTCATCTTGAAAGTCTGCGGCTGAGGAGAAAGTCATACTCGATCGAGGGGAAAATTAATTAATCAGGCTAATATTCTAGCAATTTTTCTGAGTTTTCCTCCCAATATAATACAAGAATACTAACTAAGTCATTGACTAACACCAAAGCGATCGCATAAATCTAAAAACAATCTATATAATCCCTATTTACCCTTGCCTTTTCAGGGTATTACTGGCTAAGTATTATAGGTGCTTATCATAAGTAGGGAGGCACAATTATTTGTAGGATGGGTTAGCGGTAGCGTAACATAATCGGGCGTTGGGTTTCATGCTTCAACCCAACCTACGTTCATCTTATATTTAATTCCACCCACCTACTTATCTTCACGATCGTTTAAAGATTATAATCATGGATTTACTTGCCAATCCCGTTGCTTTGTCGCGGATACAATTCGCCATCACCGCTATTTTCCATATGCTTTGGCCGGTGTTAACCACTGGTATGGGCATTTATCTAGTCATTGTCGAAGGATTATGGCTAAAAACCCGCAATCCTGACTACTATCATCACGCTCGCTTCTGGTCAAAACTCTACATTCTCAATTTCGGCATTGGAGTTGCTTCTGGTTTACCCATGGCCTTCCAGTTTGGCATGAATTGGGCGCCTTTTTCGGAAGCGGTGGGGGACTTTTTCGGAACTATCCTCGGTTTCGAGGGAACCATGGCCTTTATGCTAGAGGCTAGTTTTCTGGGAATTATGCTGTTTGGTTGGGGACGAGTTCCCCCGTTAATTCACTTCCTAGCGACAATTCTCGTCGCTTTCGGGGCTAATCTTTCCACTTTCTGGATTTTAACCGCTAATTCTTGGCTGCAAACCCCCGCCGGTGGCATCTTCGTGGATGGTAAATTTATCGTTCAAGATTACCTACAAGCGATTCTCAATCCCTTCATGGTTAATAGTTTCCTGCATATGTTTTTCGCTACCCTGGAAACTTCTTTATTCGTCATTGGTGGGATTAGTGCTTGGTATTTGCTCAATAAACGTCACATTAGCTTTTTTAGTCGTTCTCTCAAAATTGTTCTTACTCTAGCGATTGTTATCGCCCCCTTGCAAATTT
The DNA here is from genome assembly GCF_015207185.1 of Microcystis sp. LEGE 08355. Taxonomy (NCBI): domain Bacteria; kingdom Bacillati; phylum Cyanobacteriota; class Cyanophyceae; order Chroococcales; family Microcystaceae; genus Microcystis; species Microcystis sp. LEGE 08355. Next base: position 7,224 of record NZ_JADEXI010000109.1, read on the forward strand.
TTGTCGGTCATCTTAGTGCCGAACAAGTGTATCACTATCAACCGGCTAAATTAGCCGCCATGGAAGCGCAATGGGAAACCATTCCTGCGGGAGAAACTGCCGGTTGGAGTTTGGTTGCTTTACCCAAGGATAAAGCGGAGACAAATAGCTGGGAAGTGAAGATTCCTAATGCTTTGGGTTATCTTTTGGAATTAAAACCCAAGTTATCGGAACCTGTTCTCGGCTTAAAAACGTGGAAATACGAAGACAGACCGCACATGGTGGGGCTAATCTATTATTCCTTCCGGATTATGGTCGCTATCGGTCTTTTTCTTGCGTCTTTAATGGCTGTAACTGTCGGGCAATGGCTGCGCGGTCAATTATCTAACGAAAAAATCGACAGTCAAAAATGGTTACTACGCGCTTGGGTTTTTGCGGCCCCTCTGGGTTATCTTGCGGTTGAAACCGGTTGGATTGTCCGTTGTGTCGGTCGTCAACCCTGGACGGTTTACAATCAAATCCGGACGGTGGATGCTGCTTCTAAACTGCCCGCAGGCGAGATTTTAACTTCTTTAATCGGAATTACAGCGATTTATGTCGTTTTCTTGGTTTCTGCTCTCTATTTTGGCAGTCTTATTATCCGTCAGGGACCCAATCTTAACTTACCACTGCCGGGGACTCAAGAGGAAAAAGTGACCTCACCAGAACTAAATCCTCGTTCCCTAGAAGCGCAACAATAGGAGGAACTATGGAACCGTTACAGTATTTTTTGCCGCAAATTTGGTTTTTTATTCTGGGTTTATTCCTGTTTCTCTACGTCCTTCTCGATGGTTTTGACTTGGGGGTGGGAATTCTTTCCCTGACTTCCTCCTCCGAGAAGCGTCGCAGTATTTTAATGACCAGTTTGGGCAATGTTTGGGATGCTAACGAAACTTGGATTGTCTTGATGGGTGGTTCCCTGTTTGGGGCGTTTCCCCTAGCTTACGGGACAATTTTAAACGCTTTATACCTGCCGGCAGTGATTATGGTGGTGGGGCTGTTATTTCGGGCTGTTTCCTTCGAGTTTCGTGAACATTCTCGTCGCAAGTTGTTCTGGAATTATGCCTTCGGACTCGGCAGTTTTTTGGCCGCTTTGGGGCAAGGATTCGCCCTTGGTGCGGTTTTTGAGGGGATTAAGGTCGATGAATTGGGTCATTTTGCCGGCGGTCCCTTTGATTGGTTAACATGGCGATCGATTCTAGTTTCTTTAACTTTAATCCAAGCTTATGTTTTAGTGGGTTCCACTTACCTGATTCTGAAAACTACGGGGAATTTACAGGAAGTTCACTATAAAACGGCAAAAATTGCCGCTATTACCACTTTTATCGGTGCTATCTTTATCACTATCAGTACGCCGCTGCTTTCTGACCATATTCGTCAGCGTTTATTTGACCCTCGACTAATTTACATTTTTATCCTCATCCCGATTTTAGCTGTGGTCTTACTGGGTTTATTACTGCGGAGTTTGCAACTAAAGGAAGAAAACACCCCCATGGTCTGGACAGTATTGCTGTTTATGCTCTCTTTTATCGGTTTGGGATTGTTGATTTTTCCCGATATTATTCCCCCGTCCGTGACAATTTATCAAGCGGCGGCCGCCCCTAGTTCTTTGGTGTTTATGCTGACTTTTGTGGGTTTTTTAATCCCAATTTTACTAGCCTATACAGTTTATAATTACATCGTTTTTCGGGGTAAAATTACTGCTGAATCCTACGGAGAATAGATGAGGTTGCCGATTTCAGACATGAATCTTCTTTGGTGGTATTTTTAAAGGGAAACTCTCTAAGCTGATGCTAAACTGTATTTACTCTAGGAGATCTTTGGGTGTAATTAATTCGTAACGCTCGAAGGGTTGATGAATCCAGGGATTATCGGGGTAATATTTCACATAATAGTCAGGTTTGATTCTTGATGCCGCTTTGTACCAGATCACCGCAGTTTTGATATTGGTAATCCCGTATTTTTCCTGCAATAAAATCGAGGTTTTTTGGAGAGTAATTCCCGAATCGACTAAATCATCCACTAATAACAAGGGACTCTTTAATTTGGCTTCGATCATGGCTAAATTCGAGGAAATAGTTAATTCTCCCCGAATTTGATGATTTTCCCCCCCGTAGGAAGCAGCGTAGAGAATGGCTAGGGGTTGACGAAAAAGACGACAGAGAATGTCACCGACGCGCAATCCTCCCTTAGCTAAACAGACAATCTGAGCAAATTGCCAACCAGAACGATCGATTTTTACCGCTAATTTTTCGATCAGACGATGGTATTCGTCCCAAGAAACATAGACATCGGCCATATTTTCCATTCTCGATTCAGAATTACTTATTTTCGGCAGGTCGATCACTACTCCAGGCCCACCAAACTCGATCGCATTGACAATGATAGAATTCCTGCCATTTACGTCGAGAATCTTCTCCTAAAACGGGAGCGCGGCGATTGATCCAAACGGCCTGAGCTTCTTTAGCTTTTGCCCCACAGTAAGGACAACAAAAATTGTAGGCGTGAACAGCATTCTCTGTCCAGTCAGGGGGAAAGGGACTAAAAGCATCCATAATCTCTAAAATATAAGAGTAATAACTAGAAAAACTGGGTCAATAGACAATCTCCTTGTTTACTTTATCACTAAAAAAATATGGCTAGAGGGGATCAAATATACGCCTATCGGGAATTGCTCAATCTTCAGGGTGTTTATGCCCATCATGGCATCGATTGCGGTGATGGTAGCGTCATTCATTACCGAAAACCGAGCGAGATTGTTGAACGAACTTCCCTAGAAACCTTTGCTAGGGGCGGTAAAATCTATGTGGTGCGCCATGTAGAGGTGGGATTTTCCTTTATCCCCGATGTGGTGGTAGAAAGGGCGCTAAGTCGTCTGGGGGAGCAGAAATATAATCTTCTTTTTAACAACTGCGAACATTTTGCCACTTGGTGTAAGACCGGTATTAGCAAAAGTCAACAGATAGAAGAATTTATCCCGATTATTACCCATTTACAAGCGGTGGGACTCTACGAACCTCTGAAAAAATCCCTCATCGGAGCCGACCCCAACAATGCCCAAACCCTGTTAAAAGGGGCTTTAAGCAATCTTAAGGTCAGTTGGGATGAAATTCAACCCCAGTACAAAAAAGCCATTCAAGAAGCAGAAACATGGAATCGAGTAGCGATCGAAGCTTTAAGCAGAAATCGCGATGATTTAGCCCGGGAAGCCCTGAAACGCAAGGTAGAAGCCAAAAAACAGGCAAAACGCCATCAGGAACAATTGGATCAAATAGCGGCCATGACCGAAAATGTTCTTAAAAGTCTGGTGATTGCTAACGGTTAGTCTGGATGTAAGTAGGGTTGGCTGAATAAATCTAAAAACCTTGTTGGATAAGGCTTTTAGACTTTTTTCCCTCAAAAAGTGCTGACCATTGGAGTGATCGGGGGTAAAATTCAGGTACTTTTTCCCTGAAAATTAGGTAACTGACTACCTCAAAAT